>JAESQY010000158.1 GCA_016764915.1 Aliivibrio sp.
CCCCAACCGCCATTACCTGTTCAACGTCTCGTCTTGCAAGTTTAGGCTTAATGTTGAGGCGCGGACATGTACTAGAAACTTTATGTAAAGTGAACCAGTTGGTGATTGATAAAACCGGCACCCTTACTGAAGGTAATATTAAAATTACTGAAATTCGCTGTTTTGAACAGTATCAAGAAGCTGAGGTAATTCAAATTGCCGCTTCTTTAGAGAGTTATGCCAATCACCCAATAGCCAATGCGTTTAAAGCATTGATTAAAGCACCATTGACCTTTAAATCTGTCGAAAATGTCATAGGTTCAGGCCTAAAGGGCGTGTATTTAGATGACGAGTGGAAAATCGGAAAAGCAAACTTTGCACTTGATGATATAGATAATATCGATGTTGACTATCAAGTGTGGCTATCCAAGAGTGGGATTAAAGTTGCTGCTTTTAAATTGGATGATCCAATAAGAGCTGGAAGCCAAGAGTTAATTGCTGAGTTCAAAAAAGTGGGTATTGAGACCACTATGTTGACTGGCGATTGCAGTGCATCAGTGAACAACGTAGCACGACAATTAAACATCAGTTCAGTTATTTCTGGAGTATCACCGCAAGGGAAGTTAGCGTATTTACAAGCTTTGGACGACTCTAAAGTTACTTTGATGGTGGGTGATGGTATTAATGATGCTCCAACGCTGGCTGGAGCGCACCTTTCAATTGCAATGGGCGGCGGTACTGATGTTGCGAAAGCCTCAGCAGATATGGTCTTGCTTGGTGACAAGCTTACTCGTTTGTTAGATGCACGAAAACTTGCGTTACAAACAAAGCGCATTATTCGTCAAAATTTAGCGTGGGCTTTAGGGTACAATATGATTATATTACCTCTTGCCGTCATGGGGTTCGTTGCCCCCTATATCGCAGTGATTGGAATGTCTGCAAGCTCTATCATTGTTGTGACTAACTCATTAAGGTTGATTAAGAAATAATGGCCAGTTTATATCTATTGATCCCTATTGCTATCGTATTGGTCTTTCTTGCCGCAGCAATATTTATCTGGGCTGTAAAAAGTGAACAATTTGAAGACTTGGACCGTCAAGGTCACAATATTCTTTTTGATGATGCTGATGAACAAACGAATGAAGATAAAATAAAACATGAATAGCGATCTTCTAGGTATTTTTGTTGTTGGTCTGCTCGGTGCTGGTCACTGTTTTGCCATGTGTGGGGGTATCGCCACTGCAATTACTATTGGTCAAAATGAAGATGGCAGCTCACTGGGGAAACGATGGCTATTTCTGCTCTCATATAACCTTGGTCGTCTTTTTAGTTATATGTGTGCTGGCGCCATTATTGGCGGAACTCTATCCTCTTTAGTGAACATATCTGGACTCACCTCTCCATTATTATGGTTTCGAATACTAGCAGCGGTAATGATGATTTTTCTGGCCCTTTACATCGGACAATGGTGGAAAGGTCTGGTTTATATTGAAAAAATGGGGCAATATTTGTGGCGATACCTATCCCCCCTTGCCTCATCTTTGTTGCCTTTGAAGTCACCTGCAACGGCCTTTCCTTTTGGAATGCTTTGGGGATGGCTTCCCTGTGGCTTAGTCTACTCGGCTCTGAGTTGGGCTGCAGTATCTGGTAGTGCCATAGCTGGTATGCAAACGATGTTGTTTTTTGGTTTAGGCACACTGCCTGCAATGCTGCTTGTTGGGGCATCAGCGAATGCATTTAAACAAGTCGCCAGTAATCTCTATGTTAAGAAGGTTGCATCTCTTATTTTGTTAGCTTATGGGTTTCAAGTTATGTATACCACGATCACACAATTATTATAATTGCGATTAGCCAGTTCAAATTCAGTATTAAAAACTATTAACTTTTGACCATTTAGTGCTAAAATTGACTTAAATCAAAGTTAATTAAGCGTGAGACATGATTTCAGACAAACCAGCGATAAAAAGAATTCAGTCAGGCGGTTGTGCAATCCACTGTCAGGATTGTAGTATCAGCCAATTGTGTATCCCTTTTACTCTAAGTGAATCGGAGCTTGATCAATTAGACGAAATTATTGAAAGAAAAAAACCCATTCAAAAAGGACAAGAGCTGTTTAAAGCAGGTGATGAGCTTAAATCACTGTTTGCTATCCGTTCAGGCACTATCAAAAGTTACACCATCACTGAACAAGGTGATGAACAGATCACGGCTTTCCATCTAGCTGGTGATCTTGTGGGATTCGATGCGATTAGTGATAATTCGCACCCTAGTTTTGCTCATGCTTTAGAGACCTCTATGGTGTGTGAGATTCCATATGAAATCCTTGACGATTTATCTGGGAAGATGCCTAAACTGCGTAGGCAAATAATGCGCTTGATGAGTAGTGAAATTAAAGGTGATCAAGAGATGATTTTACTGCTTTCTAAAAAGAATGCAGAAGAGCGCTTAGCTGCGTTTCTTTATAATTTATCTACTCGATTTTCTCAGCGTGGTTTCTCCCCACGTGAATTTAGACTCACCATGACACGTGGTGACATTGGTAACTATTTAGGCTTGACGGTTGAAACCATCAGTCGTCTTCTAGGTCGCTTTCAAAAATCTGAAATACTCAGTGTGAAAGGAAAATACATCAGTATTATCAATCATGTTGCACTTGCTGAGCTTGCAGGTGTATCAGAAAGTTAACAACATCTCTTTTTACGGCTCATTAACTTTGAGCCGTATCAAATATCCTACCATTATCTTCAATATAGCTCTCCTCTCTCTCTCTTAATAAGCTACAGTTAATACATAGACTTATGAGGAGATCGTGATGAATAGATATAATAAGATTCTTGTTGCTGCTGATATTAACAGTGAACAGCAACCCGCTCTTGCTCGAGCGATACAATTGGCAAAAAAAGATCACTCTACATCTGAAATTGTATTTTTCTTAACTATTTATGATTTCTCATATGAAATGACCTCAATGCTATCTGGCGACGAGCGAGATGCTATGCGCCACGGAGTGATTGAACAACGCGAAGATTTGATGAATAAAATTATTGAACCTTACCTTAATGATGACATTTCATTAAAAGTTAAAGTTACTTGGCATAACCGGCCTTATGAAGCGATCATTGAAGAGGTGTTCGCTGGAAATTATGATATTTTAATTAAAGCGACGCATAAACATGACACATTGGAGTCGGTTATTTTTACCCCCACGGATTGGCATTTGTTGAGAAAGTGTCCGACCCCGGTATTGTTAGTTAAAGATCATGACTGGGCGCCTAATGGTAATATTGTCGCTTCTGTTCATGTGGGTTCTGAGAATGAAACCCATCACTCCTTAAATAACAAGATGGTTAGTGAAGCTATCTATTTTGGTGAGATATTAAATGCTACACCTCAATTAGTGAACGCTTATCCATCCACTCCTGCTAACATAACAGTAGAAATACCAGAGTTTGATCCGGGCACCTATTCCGATGCGGTTCGTGGTCATCACCTAACTGCAATGAAAGCCCTTCGTCAACAATACGGCATTTGCGAAGAGCAGACGCACGTAGAGGAAGGTATTACTGAAGATGTTATCTCGGATGTGGCTAAGCGATTAGATGCTGATCTGGTGATATTAGGAACAACAGGCCGAACGGGTCTCTCAGCTGTATTTATTGGCAACACTGCAGAGCACACCATTGATATGCTCAATTGTGATGTTTTAGCACTGAAGCCGGATGGGTTTTTAAGTCCACTCGACCCTGAAATTAATTAAATCTATACTTTTTACCTAAAGCGGCCTTTCTGGTCGCGTTTCTTTGTTTTCATTATCTCACTGCTATTTCAATTTTTCTTGTCGTGGTTATAATATCGACCTAGAAATTATGAGATTGGAACATCGAGCAATGAGTGAAATACTAACCAAAGCCCAGCAAGTCACCTACAACAAATTACAAAAAAAACTTCGTAGAAATACAGGCAATGCTATTGCTGACTTTAATATGATTGAAGATGGCGATAAAATCATGGTCTGCTTGTCAGGTGGCAAAGACAGTTTTACCATGCTCGAAATTCTGCAAGGTCTGCAAAAAAGTGCCCCTATATCGTTTGAATTGGTGGCGGTTAACTTGGATCAGAAACAACCGGGCTTTCCTGAAGACATTCTGCCTGCTTACCTTAATAAATTAGGCATCGAATATAAAATTGTTGAAGAAGATACCTATTCAATTGTCCAAGATAAGCTGGAACCAGGTAAAACGACCTGTTCGCTCTGTTCTCGCCTTCGTCGCGGTATTTTATATCGCACAGCCAAAGAGTTAGGAGCAACTAAGATTGCGCTGGGTCATCACCGTGACGATATGCTTGAAACACTATTTTTAAACATGTTCCACGGTGGAAAAATCAAATCTATGCCACCTAAATTGGTTTCTGATAATGGTGAGCACGTGGTGATCCGTCCACTTGCCTACTGTAAAGAGAAAGAGATCATTAAATACGCGGAACTGAGTAACTACCCTATCATTCCATGTAATTTATGTGGCTCTCAGCCAAACATGCAGCGTCAAAATATTAAAAAGATGCTGAACGAATGGGACATACAGTTCCCTGGCCGTATTGAATCTATGTTCCGCGCAATGCAAAACATCGTTCCTAGCCACATGGCTGATCATGCACTGTTTGATTTTAAAAGCATAGATAAAGACTCTGGTGTGATTAACGGTGGCGATATTGGGTTTGATAAAGAAGAGATGCCTATTGTCGTCGAACCTGAGCTTGAGGTTGCCGAGTTTGATCCTAAATTACAACTTGATGTTATGAATGTTCAGTAAGTGCTAAGTGGAGTGGCTACCGAAGAGCCACACCAATAACTTCTGACAGTTCGATAATTTGTTGTTGATTATCGAGGTGCACAGACCAATTAATACCAGAACCGGAAGCAACGATGACATTAGCACTTCCGAATAGAGTAATGTCATCCGTTTGTGCCTGCAGTGTTATTTTAGAATCGCCAACCATTTTTATCACGACTTCGTGATGATTGGCGATAATTTTACCGGTGGAAAAAGTTAATACCACTTAGTTATCTCTGACGTTTAGCTGTAAGTTCTGCTAATTTTACAATAACTTCGACTGACTTTTCCATTGTTTCTACTGATGCAAACTCATGAATGCCATGAAAATTGTAACCACCAGTAAATAGGTTCGGACATGGTAGCCCTTTAAATGACAATCTCGCGCCATCAGTACCACCGCGGATTGGTTTAATATCTGGTTCAATATTACAATCAATCATCGCTTGTCTTGCATTCTCAATGATATGTGGGAAAGGCTCAACTTTCTCGCGCATATTGCGGTAGCTCTCTTCAATAACAACCTCAACACGACCTTTCTCTAACTCACCGTTTAATTTCTCAGCAAGAGATTGAATAAACTCAATGCGTGCAGCTTGATTCTTCTCATCAAAATCACGAACTAAATAGGTAAGTTCAGTTTTAGGCACTGAAGCTTTCATATCACCTAAATGGAAGAAACCTTCATACCCTTCAGTGCACTCAGGTGTCTGATCCGCTGGCATCATATTGATGAACTTACTTGCTATTGTCATCGAGTTAATCAATTTGTCTTTAGCAGTGCCTGGGTGAACATTAACACCATGACAAATAACTGTCGCAGTTGTTGCGTTAAAGTTTTCGAACTCTAACTCGCCTAAAGGACCACCATCAACGGTATAAGCCCACTCAGCACCAAATTTCTCAACGTCGAACTCATTGGCACCACGTGCAATCTCTTCATCTGGAGTGAAACAGATGCGGATCTCACCGTGTTCAATAGAAGGCGTGCTAATTAAGGTCATCATTGCAGTGATTATCTCTGCAATACCTGCCTTATTATCGGCCCCTAACAGCGTCGTACCATCAGTGGTAATAAGAGTGTGGCCATGCAGACCATTCAAATCTGGGAAAGCAATTGGAGAGAGAATTTCGTCGCCATTACCCAGTGCAATATCACCACCTTGGTAATTTTCAATAAATTGTGGATTGACATTTTTACCTGAAGCATCTGGAGCGGTATCCATGTGTGCGACAAATCCGATTACAGGAACGTCGTAATCAACATTTGACGGTAATTTGGCCATGATGTAGCCATTTTCGTCAAGAGATACGTCACTTAATCCAATGCCAAGTAAGTCTTGTTTAATTTTTTCAGCCAGAATCAGCTGGCCTGAAGTACTTGGGCAGCTAGGGCTTTCAGAATCAGATTGGGTATCAACAGCAACATAACTTAAAAAACGATTTATTAAATTTTTCATGAGGGACAGTCTTATGTTATTAGAATTGTCCTTATATTGCCTATATTTAGCGCGGTTATATTGCGGTAAATCAGTTTATTGGGGATTAAGTCTGTTCATTGGTTAATTATTATCAATGATCAAACATATATCACTAACTGTTTGGCAGCCAAGGAGAAACTTTATTTGGCTCTGCAGGCAGTGTTAATGTATCGGTTGCCGAGAAATCGTCGAATTTAATGAAGGCTTTGTGTTCAGTTATCTCAATGATTTGACCATTGGAGACTTTTATTTCGCCGAGTTTTATACTATCAAACGTCATTATAACGCCTTGAACTTCTGGCATAAACCAACCAGAAAACATACCACCGATTTCAGATAACATAGATTGCATTTGTGGCTTTAAGTCAATGAGGGATGAAAGCACAACCGGGCTTTTAATTGGACCATTGGCCAACACTTCTAATGAGATATTACACTGTTTGTTATCATCTACTTGAATGTAGACCAGAGGATTAGCCGATTTCAAGTTTTTATCAAGAGGCAGTGGTATCTCTTGAGAGCTGGGAATGACAAACTCTTCATAATGCTTCTCTTTTTCCATCCATGCTTTTTTTATTGTACATGCCTTACCCGTTCTTGCGTCATTAAAGAATAGGGCTAAACGAACATCATCATGACCTTCATTTGTATTGCTTTTTAGCTGATAGAATAACTTTGTATAGGTGAACATAAATTCTTCAGCCGCTATCGAAGGACTAAAGATCAATGCTGTCGCTAATGCAGCCCCTGTTACAGATTTAAACATCTTGTTATTGTTAAACATTGTTGCTCCAGAATTTTTTATTATGGCGAATCATCGCTTGTATCTCTGAGACGTATTCATGTCCACGTTCAGAATATCGCATTAGGCCATTAGCCAGATCATTGGCTCTCCGTGTTTCTGAGGCATCAGGATCTTCAGTGCGCAATTGCTTACGGATCTGACGTAATTCGCTGTATGCCTTATTGCGGTTCACATTCATAAAATAAGCGTGTACTGATTGCTGTGGGCTTTCGAAAGAAGCGACCTCATGAGTCGAACCTTCATTACGAGCGGCAGGAATAATGCCGCACCCCTTGCTATAACACCACTGACCAAAAAAGTTATTCCCTTCTTTAGCAAACCGAGAGGTTCCCCATGCCGACTCATTGGCTCCTTGACTGAGGATCAGAGGTGCTGGAATGAGATCGACTCTAGACAGCATCTCGTTAATCCAACTAAGGTCAACACCAGACTCTTTAATATCAAATTTGTAATTGTTTGCTAAGGACTCGGCAATGTTACTCTGCTGTGTGGTTATTGTTTTGTTCGCGTCAAGGCGTGCTTTCATCGAAAACAGTGTACTGCGTTCTTTTTCTACGCGCTGATTTTCAATATCAATAGCGGGTAAAAGAGAGTTAAAAAAGTCGCTTTTCTTGGTATCTACATCTGACATTACTGCCATTTCAAGTTGTGAGTCTACCTCTTTCTTTTCTGAGGATTTCTCTGCGAGGTCACAAGCCGATAGTCCAGCTACAAGTAGACCAAGTAGCGAGAATTTTATTATTGAGTTATTTCTTTTAATCATCATGCATTAAATACTCGGCTATTTTCATCACTCTTGGCACTGATTTTTAATTTGATACCAAACATATTTCTATAAAGAATGCCTTTCACATTAAAGAAGAATGGCATGACTACGATGAGGCCGATTCCAAAAAACATAAAAGAGATCACAAACAGAATGAACAGCGTTAAGTAGATACCAGCAAGTGGAACCAGTTTTTTGTTGGTTGCTTTAAATGAGACAAATACAGCTTGCATCGGGGATAGCTTCTTCTCGCATACCAAAAGAATTGACATGGAAAATGCCATGGTTAAATACAGGGATAAAACCGGAATGATGAAATTAACGCCACTCTGTATTGATGATGTCAGCATAACGGTGATGGATGCCACTGCCGCGAATTGAAAGCCTTTCCAGATTTGAGTTGGACGGCAGGTTAATCCAGCAGCGTGGCTCATCGCCATTAAACTTACCCCTGCATATAAGGGGGCGCTTAAAACGTCAGCACTGAAATTAGCGATCCAAATTGCACCTGTGATGGTATCTGTGAGCTCACCTTGACCTTGAAGCGCGTCAATGATCATCGTTAAGTCATTAATTTGGAATTGAAGAACGACAAAAAAGATCGCCAATTGCGAAAACAGTAAAATAATCACGGCTGGCAGAAAGCGAAAAAAATTGCTTAAGGTTATTTTCCAAGCTTCTTGCAACACCGATACCGGACTCAGTGGATAGTTTCCGGTTAATGCTGTCTCTACACTTCCACCTAAATTGAATTCTGTGTTTGGTTTATCTTCGCTCATACTTACTTCTTGTATGTTAATTGTGGGCGCATTATACGGAAATGTTAAGCATACTGGAAATGAACTGTGTAACTTTGTATCTCAAGGCCAAGTTTTAATCTTAAGCGATGGTAATATGCTGCTATATTTTTACATTCTGTGATTTAAATATTTCACTATTTATTGATTAAAAGTACTTTTATTTGTGAGGGTTGGCGATTATTATGCGCCCTATTATTACACTTCAAAAAATGCCTTGTGCTAAGTGGAGACATAACTGCATTGACCAGTACCGAACACAACAATAATCCAGTAATAACCTTGACCAACGTGAGTAAAAGTTTTGATGATAAAGAGATCATCTCAAACTTTAACCTGACTGTTGAACATGGTGAATTTGTTACACTCCTTGGCCCTTCTGGCTGTGGTAAAACCACCATCTTGCGAATGATCGCCGGTTTTGAAGCGGTCGATAATGGTTCGATTCTGTTGGACAATAAGAACGTGACTGAATTGCCCCCCGAGCTGCGTCATGTCAATACTGTGTTTCAAAGTTATGCCCTCTTTCCTCATATGACGGTATTTGAAAATGTTGCTTTTGGTCTTCGTATGCAAAAACGAGCAGACAGCGAAATTCAAACGCGGGTGATGGATGCATTGCGCATGGTTCGATTGGACAGTATGGCGACACGTAAGCCTCAACAACTGTCTGGTGGACAACAACAACGAGTTGCGATTGCTCGAGCCGTGATTAACAGACCCAAAGTATTGTTGCTGGATGAATCTCTCTCTGCGTTGGATTATAAACTTCGTAAACAGATGCAGATTGAACTAAAACAGCTACAACGTCAGTTAGGCATTACATTTATCTTTGTTACTCACGATCAGGAAGAAGCGCTTTCAATGTCTGATCGTATCATTGTTCTGCGCGATGGCATTATTGAACAAGATGGTTCGCCTCGTGAAATATACGAAGAACCAAAGAACTTGTTTGTGGCAAAATTTATTGGTGAAATCAATGTCTTTGAAGCTCAGGTAGTTAACCGTATTGATGACAATCGAATTACAGCGGTCATTGAAGGTAAGCAGACGACAGTGACTTGTATTGACCATGTTGAAACGGGTGACTTATTACAAGTTCTGTTAAGACCTGAAGATTTGCGAATCACAGAGATCAGTAAAACAGACAACAGAGGTATCGTCGGTCATGTGATTGATCGTACCTACAAAGGCATGACGTTAGACTCTGTGGTTGAGCTCGAATCTGGGTTAACTGTGATGGTCAGTGAATTCTTTAATGAAGATGATCCCAATGTTGATCACTCTCTGGGGCAAAAAGTAGCCATTACATGGGTAGAGAGCTGGGAAGTGGTACTGAGAGATAATGAAGAGATTTAGCTTACAACAGTGCATCATCACCTTCATTTTGTTTTGGTTGGTGACTTTTGTGTTCATTCCAAATTTGATGATTATTGGTACCAGCTTTCTAACACGTGATGAATCGAACCTGATTGCAATGATTGTCACTTTGGATAACTACCAACGCTTATTTGACCCACTGTATGCAAAGGTATTGTGGCACTCACTATATATGGCGATGATAGCGACCATATTTTGTCTGCTTATTGGTTATCCATTTTCCTATATCATCACTAAGCTGCCTGAAAAAATTAGGCCTTTAATGCTTTTTTTAGTGATTATTCCTTTCTGGACTAACTCCCTGATCAGAACCTATGGTTTAAAAATCGTTCTTGGCAGTCAGGGTGTGATAAATAAGAGTTTATTGTATCTTGATATTATTGATAAACCGATACGAATTATGTATTCAGAGTATGCCGTTATGATCGGTTTAGTCTATATTCTGCTGCCATTTATGATATTGCCACTCTACTCGGCAATAGAAAAGCTAGACCGAAGTTATATAGAAGCGGCCCGAGATTTAGGTGCTAACCGTTTACAAACTTTATATAAGATAATAATCCCACTGACCATGCCAGGTATCATTGCTGGGTGTTTATTGGTATTACTGCCTGCTTTAGGTATGTTTTATGTTTCAGACCTTCTAGGTGGTGCAAAGAACCTTCTGATTGGTAACGTAATAAAAAGCCAGGTTCTTAATGCCCGTGATTGGCCGTTTGGATCTGCAACCAGTGTTGCACTTACTTTAGTCATGGCAATGCTGCTATATGCTTACTATAAAGTGAATAAACTGCTGCATCGTAGATCGGAGCTAAGCTAATGAGGCGTTTTTTTAAATTTGGCTTTTTGACCTTGGTGTATGCATTTTTATACATCCCAATTATTGTGCTGATTGTGAACTCGTTCAATACCAGTAAGTTTGGTATGAAATGGGGCGGGTTTACTTTTAAGTGGTATCAATCGCTGATGAGCAACGACACTTTGTTGCAGGCTGCGACTAATTCTCTGTCGGTTGCCTTGTTTTCGGCCACTGCGGCGACTGTGATTGGCAGCTTAACTGCGGTTGCCCTTTTTCGATTTCAGTTTAAAGGTAAAAAGCTAATCAACGGCTTATTATTTACCGTAATGATGTCTCCCGATATTGTAATGGCCATTGCTTTTTTAGCGCTGTTCTTGGTGATTGGTGTGCAACTGGGTTTTGTCACGCTTCTGATTGCTCACATCACCTTCTGTCTACCCTTTGTTGTGGTGACGGTATACAGTCGATTGAAGGGCTTTGATTTTAAGATGCTAGAAGCAGCAAAAGATTTAGGCGCTAGTGAATGGGTTATCTTGAAACAGATTATCTTTCCGTTAGCCAAGCCAGCTATCACTGCTGGTTGGTTACTCAGCTTCACGCTATCTTTAGATGATGTCATTATCAGCTCGTTTGTTACAGGTCCTAGTTATGAGATCTTGCCTTTAAAAATATATTCGATGGTTAAAGTAGGCATTTCACCTGAGGTAAATGCGTTGGCAACAGTAATGCTAGTTGTCTCACTAAGCGTGGTGCTTTTGTCTCAGTTTTTAGTCAGAGATAAAATCAAAGTGCGATAAGTGAACTGTTTTATCTGCCTTATTACTCAAAATATGTGATGTTAATCGTCTATTGTTTGGTATAATCTGCGCCAACTTTACATCGCTAATGTATTTAGCTTTATTTTTACATCGATATAGGAATTATTAATGAAGAAGTTGTCTTCAATAACAGCCGTGACATGTTTTGCTTCAATGCTTTTCACAGGCACTGTTAATGCCGCTGATAATGAACTTTATTTCTATAATTGGTCTGAATACATTCCGAACGAAATCCTCGAACAATTTACTGAAGAGACGGGTATCAAAGTCTACTACTCTACTTATGAATCGAATGAGAGTATGTACGCGAAGTTAAAAACTCAAGGCAGTGGTTATGATTTGGTGGTTCCATCAACCTATTTCGTCTCTAAGATGCGAAAAGAGAAGATGCTACAAACCATTGATAAATCAAAACTGACCCACTTTAAAGATTTAGACGAAAAGTATCTCAATAAGCCTTTTGATCCAGACAATAATTACTCCATCCCCTATGTTTGGGGCGCGACAGGCATTGGTGTCAATGCGGATCTCATGGATCCAAAAGATGTGAGTAACTGGGCCGATCTTTGGGACCCAAAATGGGAAGGCCAGTTGATGATGATGGATGACTCCCGTGAGTTCTTTCAAATCGCATTAAGCAAACTTGGATATTCTGGGAATACGACTGATCCCGTACAAATCAAAGCCGCTTATGAAGAGCTTCGTAAACTGATGCCTAATGTATTGGTTTTTAACTCTGATTTCCCTGCTAACCCGTATTTAGCGGGCGAAACCTCATTAGGCATGTTGTGGAATGGTTCTGCTTATATCGCTCGACAAGAAGGGGCGAACATTCAGATTGTATGGCCTGAAAAAGGTACAATATTCTGGATGGACAGTTTAGCTATCCCAAGCGGTGCAAAAAATGTTGAAGCAGCGCATAAGATGATTAACTTTTTACTTCGACCAGAAAATGCAGCAAAAATAGCGTTAGAAATTGGTTACCCAACACCCGTGAAAACGGCATATCAATTCCTACCTGTTTCTTTTGCCCAAGATTCCAATATTTTCCCACCAGCATCGGCTTACGAAACGGGTGAGTGGCAAGATGAAGTGGGTGAAGCTAGTACGCTTTATGAAGAGTATTTCATGCGTTTGAAAGTGGATAAATAACCCATAATAAGTCAATAAAAAACGCCTGATAGGTTCTCCATCAGGCGTTTTTTATTGCGTGAACAGTTAAATCAGTGAATCGGTTTTAGAGGCGCAGATAAAATCATTCTTATGCAAACCTTTAACCGAATGGCTCCACCAGCGAACTGTCACTTTACCCCACTCTAGCGTGATTTCAGGGTGATGGAACTCCTCTTCCGCCAATTCAGCGACAGCATTAGTAAAGCTCCATGCTAATTTGAAGTTTTTAAATTTATAGACGCGTTCTAACTGTGAGACCCCTTGCAATTTAATCACCGTCCATTCAGGCAGTTGTAACATGAGTTCAACCATATCGCTGTTATTGACCTTAGGTGCGTCAATTTGGCACGCTTCACATTTCATCTCTGTAAGTACTGACATCGTTCCCTCTACTTTTATATGGTTGATGTTTTTAAAGATTGTAATGGTTGACCCTCTTTAGGAGGATACATAGGTGAATGCAAGCCTAACGCTTTGGCTTGTTCTACCAGTGACATAATATCTTGCTTGGTTAACTCTAATAATGCATCGATAGAATCAATAGCGAAATAGACGGGTTGCATAATATCAATGCGGTATGGTGTTCTCATGATATCCACAGGGTCAAAAGGTTTTACTATACACTTTCGCTGAGACTTTATATCTGAAGTCTGATCATCTGGTAAACCAACATAATTGGTTTCACTCGGAGAGGACAAGATTCCTCCACCGTACACCTTGTAATTATCTGGCGTGCCTACTAAACCAAATTCAACGGTAAACCAATATAGCCGAGCTAAATACACACGATCTTCTTTGCTGGCTTTAGCACCCAACTTTCCGTATTGATGTGTAAACTCAGCGAATGAAGGGTTGGTGAGCATGGCGCAATGGCCAAAGATCTCATGAAAAAAGTCAGGCTCTTGTAGATACTCAATCTCCTCTTCACTGCGCATAAAAGTAGCCGCTGGAAATTTTTTCTCAGATAACAGTTTAAAAAATCGATCAAAGTTGATTAGCGCAGCCACAGGTTCAATGCGCCAGCCAGTGCTCTTTTCTAGAACCTTATTGATATCATTGAGTTGAGGCGCTTGCTTATGGTTTAAATCGAGCAACTGTAAACCATCCAGATACTCCTTGCATGCTTTAGACGGGATGTTACGCATTTGACGATTAACCAGTAAAGACCATACCGCATCATCTTCCTCTCGCCATTGCACAACGCCATCTTGATCGGGTTTAATTGAGACATACTTTGTCATCTTAGCCATCGATTTTACCTTGTTGATATCCTACTTTTAGAATAGTGGCTCTTTTGGACTAAGTCGCCTATCAGTAGAATTTCGCTCAATTTCAAATGTAAATAATATGTTACAGATGAGTTATTGTTCAGTGTAGGTAAAGGGCCGGATCATCAGTGCAGGCAGGCTGAATGGCTTTTTATTAAAGAAATATGGCCTCGAATATCCAAATGTGTAATTTGCAGCGTACAAAAGGCGGTTCTATTTGATGATAGTTTGCTGATTTAGTTGCCAATTTGATTTAAATGTTACAAATTAGATAAGTATTCAACCTTGTTTAACGCTGAAAGTAAGGATTATCAATGAAATTAGCCTCCCTAAATCGTGGCCGTGATGGACAATTGATTGTGGTCAACCAAGCGCTCTCTCATGCGACTTTAGTGTCTGAAATCGCCCCAACCCTCCAATATGCGTTAGATAATTGGCAAGCGCTGTCACCTAAATTAGTTGAGGTGTATGACCAACTCAATAACAATCAAATCGCTAGTCAGTTCGAATTTGATGTTAACGAGTGCGCATCACCACTACCTAGAGCATTTCAGTGGGCCGACGGCAGTGCCTATGTAAATCACGTAGAACTTGTACGTAAAGCACGTGGCGCCGAGATGCCAGCCAGTTTCTGGACTGATCCACTGGTCTATCAAGGGATGTCAGATGGTTTCTATACTCCTACAGCTGACATTGAAATAGCTGATATCAATTGGGGCGTCGATTTTGAAGGTGAAATCGCTGTTATTACTGATGACGTACCGATGGCCACCAATGCTAAGGATGCCGCTGAACATATCAAACTGCTCATGCTGGTGAATGATGTCTCCCTTCGAAACTTAATCCCGGGTGAGCTAGGTAAAGGGTTTGGTTTCTTCCAATCAAAGCCAGCTTCAGCTTTCTCTGCTATCGCTATCACCCCTGATGAACTAGACGACAGCTGGCAAGATAACAAAGTACACCTTCCTCTTCATGTATGGTTGAACGAGCAGCAATTTGGTCAACCTAATGCTGGCATAGATATGACATTTGATTTTTCGCAGTTGGTTGAACATGTGGCGAAATCACGTCATTTGGCTGCGGGCACTATCATCGGCTCCGGTACGGTTTCAAATCGTGATCGCAGCGCAGGATCTTGCTGTATTGCCGAAGTCCGTATGATTGAAACGATTGAACAAGGTGCGCCGAAAACACCGTTCATGCAGTATGGCGATCGCGTAAAAATCGATATGTTCGATAAATCTGGAAAATCGATATTTGGCGCCATTGAGCAGCAAGTGGTGCCGTATCCAGTGCAGATAAACTAGGAACTGATCATGGTTGAACTGTTAGATTATTTTCGCTCATCCGCTTCATTTCGAGTACGAATTGTGCTGAATTTGAAAGAGATTGAGCATCAATTGACCGCTATCTCCTTACTAGACGGTGATCAACAATCCGCTGACTACAAAGCGATTAATCCAGCGGGTTTAGTGCCAACGTTGATGACCGAAAAGGGAAAGTTAAGTCAGTCACTCGCTATCATTGAGTATTTAGATGAGCTATACCCTCACGCTCCCTTGTTACCAAATGATGGTTGGCAGCGTGCTCAAATTCGTTCTTTGGCGCTGCAGATCTGTTGTGACATCCATCCGTTAAATAATTTACGGGTGCTGAAGTATTTGAATCAACAGCTGCAAGTCAGCGACGAGCAAAAGACAGAGTGGTATCAACATTGGTTAGCTACAGGGTTTGAGGCTCTAGAAGCAGAATTACAAAATGGCGATTCACTGTTCTCATACTCAGACAACCCCAACTTACTTGATGTCTGTTTAATACCTCAAGTGTTTAATGCCCTGCGGTACCAGTTTGATATGAGTCCATACCCTACTTTATTGCGGATCTACCAACACGGAATTACCTTAAAACCAATTAAAGATGCACTGCCCGATTAAGGAAAATCTCAAATGAGTCAGCAAGTAGAAGTCGATGAGTCGATGATGTGGCAACCTAGCGAACAGCAACAAAAATCAAGTCTGTTGCATCAATTCGTCGAAGGTTTGGATAATTACAAACACAAACAGAGTCTAGATTTTAGTCTGTTGCATCAATGGTCAGTGGACAACAGTGAGCAGTTTTGGCAACAGTTGTGGGACTTTTGTGGCGTTATTGGCAGCAAAAGTGTACCTGAAAATGGCACACTATTTGAAATGGATCAAGTAACACCCAGTGAGTCTTCAATCTGGTTCCCATCAGCTCAGCTTAACTACGCTGAAAACATGCTCAGCTATGTTGATATTACCCCTCAGGCCACCGCGATTATCTGTCATAAAGAGAGTTCGGCCTTGCCCACTCAACTTACGTGGCAGGATCTCTATCAACAAGTCAGTAAGATTGCTCAATATTTGCAGTCAGTCGGAGTAACGAAAGGCGATGTGGTGGCTGGATACGTTGCCAATACAACGGAAGCTGTGGTTGCTATGCTCGCGACCACCTCCTTAGGGGCGGTATGGACCTCAACCTCGCCAGATTTTGGTGCCAGCAGTGTGATTGATAGATTTGGACAAACTAAGCCTAAGGTACTGTTCAGTGTGAATGGCTATCAGTACAACGGAAAATTGTTTCGTTGCGAAGAGACAATCAATGAGGTCGTCTCAGCGATTGATTCAATAGAGCACTGCGTGGTGATTGATTACCTCGATGACCCACAACCTAACGCTTTTTCAGCAAAAGGAGAATTTTTAGATTGGTCCACCTTATTAACGTCCATTGAAGCGGCAGAGATTAATTACGTAGCGTGTCAGTTTAATGATCCGCTGTTCATCCTCTA
>JAESQY010000007.1 GCA_016764915.1 Aliivibrio sp.
ACTTTATTTTTTGTATTCAAGTTTACTGTTAATAAACTTAGACACCAAATTGTGGTGCCCGGAGGCGGAATCGAACCACCGACACGAGGATTTTCAATCCTCTGCTCTACCGACTGAGCTATCCGGGCAACGGAGCGTCATTAAACGGATTTTCTTCCTATCCGTCAACATCTTTTTTCAAAAAGTGATAAAAAACAGTTATTTTGCTGTTTTCGTAAACAATTTGGTGATTTTTAGCACATTTATCACTTAATGTTTTCCAGAGTTAAACTCTTTTTTATAAGCGGTTACTTTTTCCAAATAGCGACGAGATTCTTTATTAGGGTGTTTTTTGGTCAGCGCCCAATAAACTTGATTGGGTTGTAGCGAGTTGATATCACTCATTGCTTGGCTGCGATTGCGACTAAACGTATTTAACACACCGCCGCTGCCGCCGTTATAAGCAGAAATCATACTGTACTCTAGTGATAAAGAGTGACGGACATCTTTCAAATATCTATTTTTTAAAATGTAAAAGTAAGCTGTTCCTGTATCGATATTTTTAGCCGGGTCAAAAAGATATTCAGGTGACGGGATACCGGAGCGTTTTTTTACTAATTTAAAGACATCTTTTCCGGCGGTTTTAGGCACCACTTGCATTAGACCATAAGCATTGGCCCAGCTCACCGCATAAGGATTAAAACTGCTCTCTGTTTTGATGATGGCATAGATAAGATCTTCTGGAATATCGTAACGCTGAGAGGCATCTCTAACGATATCGGCATACTGGTAACTACGAAGGTCAGCATGGTTTTTAACCATAGGGATTTCGACGTATAGGGCATTTTTATATGCAATTTGTTTGGTTTTTAGCTGATTCTCAATTAAATAATCGGCATATTTACTGGCGCGCCAAGACCATTGTATCGCCTTGCCATCTTGATCCAGTACCTGCTGATATAAAAATGGCGTGCCTTCTAGTGTGATTTCTGCTGCAGAGTAGAGATCAACTCCTCTTGGGTTATTTGGAGTGAGCAGGGTGGTGATGATCGCTCTTTTTAAATGTGCTTTTTGCTCTGTGGTAGCGACGGTTTCAATGGTGACTAAACCTTTTGAAAAGCTAACCTGTGAGCGACTTAAATAACCATCGGTGTATTTGACATATTCACGCTTACTGGCCACTTTTATCTGCTGTTTACCCCACCTCTGCTCAATGTTGCCGGAGAAGTGGCCTATAAGTATATTGAAAGCACCAAGATCTTTTTGAAATTGCCCCGGAAGTGGCGCTAAATTCTTGGCGAATCGATTGGTTGATTGATAGTCCACGGTGTAAACTTGCTCAATAAATTCACGGCTGCAGCCTGCTAAAAGTAGAGAGAAACAGGTAACGTATAACAGTTTTTTCATTGCGGCCCTATGGGGATCAATAAAAATGACACGATTCATAAGAACGGTGCCATTAATGGATTACGTCGTCAAAATATCGCACAATATCAGCGAAATATTACTCTGTTGGCGGTGTGTAGCCATCAATGATGACCTCTTTGCCTTCAAATAGAAAGTTAACCATCTCGGTCTCTAACAGTTTGCGGTGTTCAATATCCATCATATTCAATTTCTTTTCGTTAATCAGCATTGTCTGTTTGTGTTGCCACAAAGCCCAAGCCTCTTTTGAAATATTATCGAAAATTCGTTTACCTATATCACCTGGGTAAAGTTGGAAATCTAAGCCATCGGCCTCTTTTTTCAGGTGGGCACAAAATACAGTACGGCTCATTGTCAGTCTCCTTGACTGTTAAATTCATGAGTGAGTTGCTCAAGTAACTTTTGAACAGGGGCTGCCAGCCCAACTCGCTTTGGTTGTGCTAAGTTATACCAAAGTCCGCCGTTTGCTTCCATCAACACCGACGGTTTTTGAGTAATATTTATCAATATGGGCACGATATCTAAGTGATAGTGGCTAAAGGTGTGGCGAAAAGCGATGAGCTGCTGCTGGTTTATCACATCGCAGCTCTCATCGATACCTAGGCGTTCAAACTGTGAATCGAATTGCGAGTTTGTCTGTTCTGGAAAGCACCATAATCCCCCCCAAATACCTGACTGAGGGCGCTGTTCAAGCCAAATCTCCCCTTGATGATGAAAGATAGCAAACCAGATCTCTTTTTCAGGTTTCACTTTTTTTGGTTTTTTACCAGGAAACTCGGATTGCCGCTGTTCAGCTTTCGCAATACATAAGGTATTCACTGGGCATATTTCGCATTTTGGCTTACTGCGTGTACATACGAGGGCCCCCATATCCATCATCGCTTGGTTGTATTTCTCAACTCCAAACTCTGGAGTGTATTGTTCGGCAATCTTCCACAGTCTGTTTTCGACAAGCTTTTTACCAGGCCATCCTTCAATGGCAAAGCAGCGAGACAGGGTTCGTTTTACATTACCATCCAAAATCGCGTGAGGTTGCTTTAATGAGAGTGAGAGCACTGCACCCGCAGTAGAACGTCCAATACCAGGCAGAGCAATAACCACATCAATATTGGTTGGAAACACGCCGTGGTGTTGCTCAACCACGATTTTAGCCGCTTTGTGTAGGTTTCTAGCGCGAGCGTAATAACCGAGGCCAGTCCAGAGGTGTAATACTTCATCCTGCTCAGCATTGGCGAGATCTTGTACTGTTGGAAAACGAGCCATAAAACGTTCAAAATAGGGAATAACGGTGGTGACTTGAGTCTGTTGCAGCATGATTTCAGAGAGCCACACTTTATACGGTGTTTTATCTATCTGCCAAGGAAGTGTTTTACGACCAAATTGTTCATACCAATTGAGTACTGCTTGCGAAAATGAGGACACGACAATAGTTTCTTCTTAATATTGTTAATAACTAAATTGCAACATAACTTACGCGATAAGTAAAATGAAAGATAAGGCTTGCACCTTGCATGGATCTTTGGATAATGCCGCTTTATATTTATTGCTCAGCTTATGTACAGGCACCTATTATGACTGAAGTCACCAAAAATGAATTTACCGAAGAGGGTAAAATAGTCCGCAGAATTCGCAGCTTTGTTCGTCGTGAAGGTCGTCTAACTAAAGGACAAGAGTCTGCGATGGCAGATTGCTGGCCAACCATGGGCATCGATTTTAAAGAAGATAAGCTGGTATGGTCTGAGGTTTTTGGTAATGACAACCCAGTGGTTCTTGAGATTGGTTTTGGTATGGGCGCTACTTTAGTTGAAATGGCTCAAAAATCGCCGGAAAAAAACTTTGTAGGCATTGAGGTTCATCGCCCTGGTGTGGGTGGTTGTTTAAGCCTTGCACGTGACGCGGGAATTACTAACCTACGTATTATGTGTCACGACGCAGTGGACGTTTTTGACCACATGATCCCTGAAAACAGTGTAATAACACTTCAACTGTTCTTCCCAGACCCATGGCACAAAACCCGCCATCATAAGCGTCGCATTGTGAAATTAGAGTTTGCAGAGATGATTCGCTCAAAACTAACCATCGGTGGTGTATTTCATATGGCGACAGATTGGGAAAATTACGCAGAGCATATGGTAACAGTGATGAATGCGGCACCAGGTTACATAAATACAGCAGTAGCAGGTGATTATATTCCACGCCCTGACGATCGCCCTTTAACTAAGTTTGAAGCTCGTGGTCACCGTTTAGGTCATGGTGTTTGGGACATGAAATACGCAAGAGAGTTATAAGCGTAAAATAAAGTGCTGGTAAGCTAACAAAACTACAAATAATGATACACAAAATAAGAGTCTGACGTTATGTTTGGCTCTTGTTTTTTTATGACCCTGTGGAGTATCAGGAATGAAACCGACGAAAGCGCTGCTTGAAGCAATATTGAATGATGTTCGGCCTTTGATTGGCTCGGGGGACGTTGCTAATTATATTCCTGCTTTGGCCGAGGTTAGTGGTCATAAATTGGGTATTGCTATCTGCTTTAATGATGGAAGGCACATTAGTGCTGGTGATGCTGATGAAGCTTTCTCAATTCAATCGATCTCTAAGGCACTGAGCCTCACTCTGGCAATGATGCACTACCTGCCAAGTGAACTGTGGTTACGTGTTGGGAAGGAGCCATCAGGACAAGCGTTCAACTCTCTGATTCAATTAGAAATGGAAAAAGGCATCCCTCGTAATCCATTTATAAATGCTGGCGCTATTACGATTGCAGACATGCTTTATACTCGCCTATCAACACCCAAACACCGGCTGTTAGAGTTTGTCAGGAAATTATCGGGCAACTCCGCTATTGTGTATGACAAAGTGGTGGCTGATTCTGAAATGGCTCATAGCGATCGAAATGCCTCTATCGCTTATCTAATGCGCTCTTTTGGTAATTTTGAAAACGAAGTGATGCCAGTATTGCTTAACTACTTTCATGCTTGTGCGCTGTCGATGAGTTGCTGTGATTTAGCAAAAACCTTCAGTTACCTTGCCAATAAAGGTGTGCTACCAAGTAGTAATGAGCGAATTGTCAGTGTGACTCAATCAAAACAGATCAATGCATTAATGGCTACGTGTGGTCTGTATGATGGTGCGGGTGAGTTCGCTTATCGGGTCGGAATGCCCGGTAAATCTGGTGTGGGTGGCGGAATAATCGCCATCGTACCTGGTGATATGACCATTGCCGTATGGTCGCCTGAGCTTGATGCATCAGGCAACTCTCTGGCGGGTTTAACAGCTTTAGAGCTGCTCTCCGAGCGTATTGGACGATCTATTTTTTAATCGTTCTAATCGGTGACAAAAGCGGCCAGAAGATCATTTAAAAACAGTTTTCCATGTTCGGTGATCTTCCAATGCGACTCACTCTCTTCAATGTATTTCTGTTCTAGTGCCCAATCCATGGTGGGCCTGATGCTCTCCAAAGATTGGCCTGTACGCTCAATAAATTCGTTTTTAGGGCACGCTTCTAATAGTCGAAAGCGATTCATGAAAAATTCAAAGGCGAGATCAGCACACTCAACTTCTCTCTCTTCAGTGCGATAGTTTTTGGCTAACCCTTTTTCTGTTTGCGCTAAGTAGCCTCTCGGGTGTTTGATTTTTGTGGTGCGTACTATTCGTCCATCTTCAAAGCTAACTTTACCGTGAGCGCCACAACCTATGCCTAGATAGTCGCCAAAACGCCAGTAGTTAAGGTTATGTTGGCACTGAAAGCCGGGTTTGCTGTAACCCGATATTTCGTACTGCTCATAACCGGCGGCGGTTAAACGCTGGTGGCCCTGTTCAAAAATATCCCATAAGTCATCATCATCAGGCAGAGTCGGGGTTTTAGAGTAGAACAGAGTATTGGGTTCTATTGTGAGCTGATACCATGAGAAGTGTGGAGGATTAAGTTCAATGGCTTTATCGAGATCGCTCATGGCATCACTTATCGATTGATCGGGTAAACCATGCATTAAGTCGAGATTAAAACTGTTTAACCCCGCTTTGTGAGCGAGATTTGCGGCTGTGATGGCTTCATCTTTACCGTGAATTCGACCAAGTTTTTTCAGCTTTTGATCTTGGAAGCTCTGAACACCAATAGAGATTCGATTAATGCCGGCTTGTCTAAACTCGATAAACCGCCCCGCTTCAATGGTACCGGGATTTGCTTCCATGGAAATTTCTATCTGTTTTGAAAAAGGGATACGTTGTTCTATCGCTTGTAATAATCGACCAATTTCTGGTGCTGAAATCAGGCTAGGGGTACCGCCACCAATAAAAATTGAGTGTAACTCTCTGCGATGGTCACTCAGTTTATAGCGAGCTAAATCAACATCGAGATCGTCAATCAGTGCATCAATGTATTGCTCTTCAGGGATATTGCCTTTAAGAGCATGAGAGTTAAAGTCGCAATACGGACACTTCTGCACACACCAAGGGATATGTACATAGAGACTAAGTGGTGGTGGGGTTAACATCAGTGGTTATGCCTCTTTTAGTGCTGCAAACAGCTTTTTCAGGGCTTGCCCACGATGGGAGTGTTGTTTTTTTTGCGTTGCATCAAATTGAGCAGAAGTGCATTGCTGCTCCTCTAACCAAAATATAGGGTCATAACCAAAGCCATTTTCGCCGTGAGCTTGGGTGGTAATACGGCCTTCCCATTTTCCATGGCAGACAAGAGGGGTTGGATCATTTTCGTGCTTCATTAGTACCAACACACAGTGAAATCGAGCCGTTCCAAGTGGCTCAGGAACGCCCTCCATAGCTTCAAGCAGTTTTTCTAGGTTCTGTTGGTCAGTGGCATCATTACCTGCGTAACGGGCTGAATAGACGCCAGGAGCGCCTTTTAAGTAATCCACTTCCAATCCAGAATCGTCAGCAATAGCAGCCAAACCCGTCTCTTTCGCAGCATGACGAGCTTTGATGATGGCATTTTCAATAAAAGTAGTACCTGTCTCTTCAACATCAGATACGTTGAACTCGCTTTGAGCGGAGACATCGAAACCAAAGTCAGACAGTAGATCTGCCATCTCTTTTACTTTGCCTTGGTTGCCTGTCGCTAATACGATTTTGTTCATTAATGTGCTCCTAACTGCGAATGGGTAGTGATGTGAGAAATTAATTATCGGTGTAAAATTTTTGATTAAAGGTGATGTTACCGCTGCCTTTTAAACCGGATGAAACATCGATTTTCAAGGTATAGATCTCTTCATTAACAAACGGTAGTTCAGCAATATAATAGACTGCATTAGCCTCTTTAATCTCTCTGAATTCTAAAGATTTAATCGTGCCCAGCAAATTCTTGGCTGTCCCTTTTACTATGCCCGTTATAGCGGGTTTTCCTACTTGAGAACGGTCTAATATGGTGACGTTAATTAACGCGTTATAACCACTGCGTTTGATCTTATATTGACGAGTGATTTCCGGAGGAATGATGGTAGAGGTAAAAGCAGAGTAGTGAACCTCTAGATCTTTAATCTGTTTAAACTGCTCAGCAACTGCGCTCTGAGACAATACCAATAATAGCAGTGATAGGAATATTTTCATGACGTTCCTTTGAGGGATATATGAAGAAGCCGACTAAGTCGGCTTATTTTTAAAGATGTTCAGAGTAAATTATATATGATCTCAGGGATCTGTTCCGGTTTATGAACCCGAACCTGCTTATGTCTACCTAGCTCCCCTTTTTCAATCACGATTTTACTTTTTGCCACCTTAAATTGTTTCGCTAAATATTTGGTTAAGTGGCCATTGGCTTTACCATCAATAGGAGGCGCGGTAATCGCAATCTTTAACTCATCACCATGCAGCCCAACAATCTGATCTCGACTTGATTTGGGCTGAATATAGAGTCTAAGAATGAGATCCTCACACTCTTTTTTGATGGCAACGGCACTCATTAATTACAGACCAAACCAATTAATACCAAACAGTGTGCCGACGAGATCGCCCATCAAGAAGTTAGCAAACTGCAGCACAATAAACAGCACGAGCACACTTAAATCAAAACCACCCATATCGGGTAGGATTTTACGAATTGGCGCTAGAAGAGGTTCTGTTAATTGATTCATCACATACTCAACAGGACTGCGCCCTTGGCTAACCCAACTTAGAATGGCTCTTACCAGAAGTACCCAAAATAGTAAGCCACCAGCTGCTTTAATTAAGGCCAGAGCACCGATAATTAAAAAGAATGGAGAGAAAGTGATACCACCTGCTGCAATGAGCTGCATCAGTACAAATTTCAAGGTACACAGTACGTAGGCAAACAGAATTGTTGCCAGATCTATACTGCCTATGGATGGGATAACGCGGCGCAGAGGTGCAACGATAGGTTGCGTCGCTTTGACAATAAATTGAGAAAACGGATTATAGAAGTCGGCTCGACTGGCTTGTAGCCAAACACGAAGCAGTACTACCATGATGTAGATGTCAAAAAAAGTATTTACTAGAAAATTCATTGCGTTCATATTGGCTTAACCTTAAAACTGTTTTTCCATCTCTTCTGCTCTGATTACCGCAGCTTGCATCGCTTGGGCAACCGTATCGCTCAGATTATGTTGATTAAAAATACGTATCGCCTCAGCTGTGGCGCCACCTTTTGATGTTACTTGTTCGCGTAATGTACCAAGTTCTGTTTCTGAGTTTGCAACCACTAATTCAGCGGCACCTAATGCTGTCTGTTGTACCAATAACCTTGCTGTATTGGCATCAAATCCTTGTTTGATCGCTTCAGCTTGCATTGCTTCCATAAAAAGGAAAAAGTATGCAGGTGCACTACCCGCTGCGGCAATAATGGCATTAATACCGGACTCTTGCTCAACCCAGCAAACCTCACCAACCGCAGACATTAAGTGTGAAGCGAACTCTTTATCACTGTTATTGATGCTTGGAATGGCGTAAAGACCACTCATCCCCTTACCTACCAACGATGGGGTGTTGGGCATGACACGTACTATATTTAATGGGGACGCAAACATCTCATTTAAACGTTGAGCACAAATTCCCGCTGCGATTGATATAACTAACTTGCCAGAAAAGTCGATGATCTGCAGCTCTTTGGCGACAGTCTCCATCATTTGTGGTTTTACCGCGAGAATAATCACTTCAGCATCATTAGCAGCAACAATATTGTTGGCATTGACATTAATACCGTAACAGCTGGAGAGGTGCTCTCTGGATGAGTCACTTGGTGCCGTCGCTGTGATTTTTTCTGCAGGGTAACCACTGCTGATTAAACCCGCAATAATAGAGCGAGCCATATTTCCAGCGCCAATAAAGGTAATTTTACGATGTTCCATCTCAACCCCTGTATATTTATATAGATAAAAAGTTATTGATGGCAGTATGTTACTGCTTTGAATAGTCTCTTGCACCAAAAATTGCAGTTCCAATTCTTATCATGGTTGAGCCTGCTTCAATTGCGGCTTCCATATCGCCACTCATTCCCATCGAGAGAGTATCAATATTTTTGAACTGCTGTTGTAACCGATTTTGCAATTTTGATAAAGCGACAAATGAAACAAGTTGTTGCTGATAATCCGAGACATTTTCTGGAATAGCCATTAAACCGCGCAGTTGCAAGTTTGGCATCTCACTAATGGTTTGAGCCAGTGCGAAGATTTGATCTTCTGTTGCCCCTGATTTTCTCTCTTCACCACTAATGTTAACTTGAATCAGCACTTGCATTGGAGGGGAGTTTTCCGGTCTCTGATTATTTAGGCGCTGCGCTATTTTGGTTCGTTCTATGGTGTGCACCCAGTCGAAGTTCTCTGCTATTAGTTTGGTTTTATTTGACTGTATTGGGCCAATAAAGTGCCAAGTGATCTCGCGGTTTGAGTGTTGTTGATTAAAGAAGTGAACTTTCTCGACCCCCTCTTGAACATAGTTCTCTCCGAAAGCCCGTTGACCAGCGTCAAGAGCACTCTCTAAAGCTTCAATTGGTTTGGTTTTACTGACGGCTAACACTTGCACATCATTGATTGCTCGGCCGCACTTTTTCTCAAATTCATGAACTTGATTAATGACGTTTGTGAGATTTTGTTTGATACTAGTCATAATGGCTTTTTTAAGGACTCTTTATGGATATCACCGAACTTTTGGACTTCAGTGTAAAACAAAATGCATCAGATCTACATCTCTCAGCAGGGGTTCCGCCGATGGTGAGAGTGGATGGTGATGTGAGAAAGTTAACTTTACCACCATTTTCTCACTCTGACGTTCACCGTTTAGTATTTGATATCATGAATGATGCGCAAAGAAGTGAGTTTGAAGAGAAACTGGAAGTCGATTTCTCCTTTGAATTGCCATCTGTGGGGCGATTTAGGGTAAATGCGTTTAACCAATCCCGTGGTTGCGCGGCAGTATTTAGAACTATTCCAATGGTGATCCCCACGTTAGAAGAGCTGTCAGCACCTGAAATTTTCTCTCAAATTGCCAACTATCAAAAAGGGCTAGTGTTGATCACCGGACCTACTGGGTCGGGTAAATCCACAACACTGGCAGCGATGGTGGATTACATTAATGAGCGCACCAATAAGCATATATTAACCATTGAAAACCCGATAGAATTTGTCCATAACAATAAAAAATGTCTAATTAACCAACGAGAAGTGCACCGAGATACTCACTCTTTTAGTGCTGCTCTGCGTTCTGCGCTTCGTGAAGACCCCGATGTTATTTTAGTCGGAGAGCTTCGAGATCAAGAGACCATTAGTTTAGCGTTAACCGCAGCGGAAACTGGTCATTTAGTGTTTGGAACCTTGCACACCAGCTCTGCCGCCAAAACCATAGATCGTATTATTGATGTATTCCCAGGTAATGATAAGTCTATGGTTCGTTCAATGCTTTCTGAGTCTTTAAAAGCGGTGGTCGCGCAGATATTATTAAAACGAATCGGTGGTGGTCGAGTTGCTTGTCATGAAATCATGATTGCCAATCCGGCGATTCGAAATTTAATTCGCGAAGATAAAGTGCCACAGATGAACTCTATTATTCAAACCGGTGTCTCTAGCGGCATGCAAACCATGGAGCAAGCGGCCAATAAATTATTGAGTCAAGGCATTGTTGATCAGCAAGAGGTGAACTTAAAAGTAGAGATCACCGCTAAATTTGGCTTTTAGAGGAGGAACATTATGTTGCTAGTTGATCTGTTAAAGCAGATGCAAACCGACCAAGCTTCCGATCTCTATATTACGGTAGATTCACCTTGTTTATTAAAAGTGGATGGCAAACTTAAACCGGTTGGAAATTTGCTCGATAAAGCTCAGGTGGGGAGTTTACTTTCGCAGATGATGGATAGTGAGCGTTACCAAGATTTCCATCGGACTTTAGAAGCAAACTTTGCATTGGTTAAAGAGTTTGGCCGGTTTCGAGTCAGTGCTTTTTGGCAGCGAGAGTTACCTGGAGCGGTTGTTCGAAGAATTGAGACAAAAATACCGACTATGGATGAGTTGTCTCTTCCTAATGTGATGCAGGAACTAGCGGTTGCAAAAAGAGGATTGATTTTAGTGGTTGGCGCAACGGGCTCTGGTAAATCGACATCAATGGCCGCAATGACGGGTTATCGGAATCAAAATTGCAGTGGTCATATCCTCACTGTGGAAGATCCTATTGAGTTTGTGCATCCGCATAATAACTGCATTGTGACTCAACGTGAGGTAGGTTTAGATACTGAAAGTTATGAAATTGCACTCAAGAACTCGTTAAGACAAGCGCCTGATATGATTTTAATTGGGGAGATCCGCAGTCAAGAGACGATGGAGTTTGCGATGATGTTTGCCGAAACTGGTCACCTTTGCATGGCAACCTTGCATGCGAATAATGCCAACCAAGCTCTGGAACGCATTTTACACTTAGTGCCAAAAGACAGTAGAGAGCAGTTTTTGTTTGATCTGTCGTTAAATTTAAAAGGGGTGATTGCACAGCAGTTGATTGTTGATGCGAATGGTAAAGGCAGACATGCCGCTTTTGAAGTTTTGTTAAACACACCAAGAGTCTCTGAGCTGATTCGTAAGGGAGATTTAAACGAATTAAAACCAACAATGGCAAAATCAATCGAAGCGGGCATGTCAACTTTTGAACAATCCCTGTTTGAGCTAACGATAGCGGGAAAAATTTCGGAACAAGATGCTCTACACAGTGCAGATTCTGCCAACGATTTACGATTAATGCTGAAAACAAAAAAAGGGGAAGGATATAGCACCGGAAGCCTTGATAACATTGAGGTTGATATGAATTAGTGATGCTAAAAATCACACTATCACTTAAGGATTACATGGTTTTTTTTAAAAAAGATAAAAAAAAGCTATTCTTGGGCAATGATTGTGATAGCATACGTCTCGTGCCTGCAATACAGTTCTTGTTTATATGCAACATTATATGTTTTAGAAAACCTTCGATGTACTGTTAATCTAGTTCGTTGTTATGAAGCTTTCCAATCATAGTAATCGTCACATAAATAATTCTATTACTGGCTAAAACGCATATTGCGAATTATTTTATTGAAAAATTGGAGACATTCATGTCTAAAACAACTGGTATCGTTAAGTGGTTTAACGAAGAGAAAGGTTTCGGCTTCATTACTCAAGACAACGGCGGCGCTGACGTATTCGTACATTTCCGTGCTATCGCTTCTGAGGGTTTCAAAACTCTTGCTGAAGGCCAAAAAGTGTCTTTTGAAGTAGAACAAGGCCAGAAAGGCCCACAAGCTGCAAACGTTGTAGCTATCTAATTTTAAGATTTAGTTCTTAAAATAACAAAATGTCGGCATTGCCGGCATTTTTTGTATCTGACGTATAATATGGCAGATACAAAAAAGCCCGATCATTCATTGAATGATCGGGCTTTTTTATGCCGTTGTTTTCATGAGTTGTTTTAATCCCACTGACGTTCGAACCAGCTCTCTAAAATAATCACGGCTGACTGGCAATCAACATTACCTTTGGTTAATTTTTTATAACCACCAAACTCAAACAGTTCAGATTTGGCCTCAACAGTGGAAAGCCTCTCATCGTGAAGCTCTACCTGGAATCCAAATCGGCCATGAAGACGATTAGCAAACTTCTTTGCTCTTGGTGTGATGCTGTCTAGAGGCTCTCCTGCTAGATCTAGTGGTAAACCAACCACAATAAGGTCGGGTTTCCACTCATTTAATAGCATTTCGATGTCATTCCAATTTGGAACACCATCATTGGCTTTGAACGCTTTTAAAGGACCTGCAGTTCCGGTGACGTCTTGTCCTACTGCCGTACCAATACTTTTTGTTCCAAAATCGAAAGCAAGAATCGTGCGTGTTTTTGTCATAGTGTTCTCATATTAAGAGTGACCGACATCGCTAGAGAGGTTAGCAACATTGATCCCCAATTTTTGCACGGCTTTATTCCAGCGTTCATTGATTGGTGTATCAAAAATCACACTTGGATCCGCTTCAATGGTTAGCCAAGTATTATTGGTTAACTCTTTTTCTAACTGCCCAGCATCCCAACCAGAGTAACCTAAGGTGACTAAAAATTTTTCAGGCTGATCACTGGTGCCTAAAATAGCTAAGATGTCTTTGGATGTTGTTACTGAGAGCTGATAGCTCATCTCTAAACTCGAAGCATATTTATCTTTAGTGATATGCAGGACAAAACCTCGATCATCAGAAACTGGGCCGCCATTAAGCACGGGTTGCTTTAAGCTGTTCTGATGGTTCAAAGGCAGATCTCTTTTAACTTCTATTTGCTCTAACATACTCTCAAGGGAGATATCGATAGGTTGATTGATCAGCAAACCCATCGCTCCCTCTTCATCATGCTCACAGATATAGACAACACTTCGTTGAAAGAATGGATCTTTCATTGTCGGCATTGCTACAAGAAAATGATTTTTAAGATCCATGTCGACCTCAACAGTTAATGTTCTCTAATAGGAAAAAATAGGGACTATTTTTTAATATGACGCTCAATAGCGTCCATCAATTTACCTGTGATTGATATATCAAATGCTGCTTCAATTTCTCGGATACAAGTAGGACTGGTCACATTGATCTCAGTAAGCTTGTCGCCGATGACATCTAAGCCGACAAAAATCAATCCTTTCTCTTTGAGTATAGGCGCAACTGTTTCAGCAATCATTCTATCTGTATCACTAATTGCTTGAGCAACACCACGTCCCCCTGCAGCTAGGTTTCCACGAGTTTCCCCTTTGGCTGGAATTCTTGCTAAGCAGTAAGGCATTGGCTCGCCGTCTACTACCAGAATACGTTTGTCGCCATTGGTGATATCAGGCACAAATGTCTGTGCCATACAGTAGTTTTGGCCATGGTTAGTGAGAGTTTCAATGATCACTGACACATTGGGATCGCCAGCTTTAACTCGGAAGATAGAAGCGCCGCCCATGCCATCGAGTGGTTTTAAAATAATGTCACCATGTTGTTCACGAAACGCTTTAATTTTCTCCGCTTTACGTGTCACGATGGTGGTTGGAGTAAGCTCAGGGAACCAAGCGGTAAACAGCTTTTCGTTACAGTCACGTAAACTTTGAGGTTTATTGACGATCAAGGTACCTTCAAGCTCCGCACGCTCTAAAATATAGGTCGCGTAGATATACTCAGTATCAAAAGGGGGATCTTTACGCATGAGTACCGCATCGAGATCGGAAAGGGCTATCGTCTGCTCAGAAGTAAACTCATACCATCCTGTCGGATCCTCTTTTAGCTTTACCACTTTGGTATCAGCAATCGCTTTACCTTGCTCAAGGTGCAGATCGGCCATCTCGATATAATGAATTTCCCAGCCACGTTTTTGTGCTTCCATCATCATAGCGAAGCTAGAGTCTTTTTTGATATTAATGGATGAAATGGGATCCATTACAATGCCGAGTTTGACCATATCTATTCTCCGGTTTATCCAAGATCGCCGAAACGAACTTGTAGGGCGGTAATTGCGGTGAGTGCTGCTGTTTCGGTTCGTAATACACGAGGGCCTAACAACGTCTCTTCAAAGTTGTATTGTTCTGTCATTGCGATTTCAGTTGCCGATAAACCGCCTTCTGGCCCAATAAGCAAGCGAACCTTTTTCACCGGTTCTGGTAGCGTATTTATCGAATATTTCGCTCTAGGGTGCAGGTTCAGTTTTAAGCCATCGTACTCCTCTTGGCACCAAGCTTCGAGATTCATTATTGGCCTGATGGTCGGGATAGTGTTTCGGCCACACTGCTCACACGCACTGATAATAATTTTTTGCCATTGAACCAATTTTTTTTCAAATCGTTCTGCGTTAAGTTTGACACCGCAACGCTCTGAGATTAACGGAGTAATGGTTGTAACCCCTAATTCGACCGATTTCTGAATGGTAAACTCCATCTTATCACCACGAGAAATCACCTGACCTAAATGAATACTGAGTGGCGACTCACTGTCTCGTTCGGTTTTTTTCCCGATTGTGACCGAGACATTTTTCTTACTGACTGTGCTAATGGTGGTCGAAAACTCTGAACCTGACCCATCAAAGAGAGTGAGATCTTCGCCAACACTCATGCGTAATACACGACTAACATGGCCTGCTGCGTCATCGCTTAATGAAACATCTCCTTGAGATGGCAAGGTTTCGGGGTGAAAAATTCTTGGGTTGCTCATACTATTATTTATTGTCTGCTGGTGATGAAAATGGGTGCTTAATCCCTATAACATGGGTGTTAGCGAGTTGAATTACAACCCTTAATCACGCTTTTACAGAGTGAGGTGATTATAACTTACATCGAGATTAAATGGGTAATGGGCTAAGAGGTTGTTTGCAGCGCTGACAGAGGTATCTTGCTTGTTGACGGACCACTCGATTGTGGCGGCGAACCGTTAAGTGATGGGTTTGACAGCTGCATTGATAGTCAAAGGTTTTACCTTGTAATGAGCTGATATTAAAACTGTGCGTTGTTTTGGCTGGTAAGTTAAAGAGTTGATTCATTACGCCTTGCCACTCTTTGCCGTGTGGCTTGACTCTACCATAGAGTTTAAAAGTAATGAGGTGGGCAATTTCATGGGGGATCACTTCATCAATAAATGGCTGCTGGTTCTCTTGCAACAATATGGGGTTAAGTCGGACCTCCCATGATTGTAATCGAGCGGTTCCGGCAATTTTTCCACGTTGATTAAACGAGATGACTGGCAGTTCAAACTCCATATTTAGAATGGACTGGGCTCGCTTTATACACTGAGCCGCTTTTTCAATGGAGAGTTGTTTCAGTTGCTCCATGTTCTCACCTAAGCAAAAGTAAGCGATAAAAAAAGCAAGAGCCTAATGAATAAACTCTTGCTTCCTCATTATTTAGCCAATGTTAAACAGTGACTAAAAAAGGTTTTATTTAGCAAATTCAGCCAACATTTCGGCTTTATCAGTCGCTTCCCAAGGAAACTCTTCACGACCAAAGTGACCATAAGCAGCCGTCTTTTTATAGATAGGCTTAAGTAGGTCAAGCATTTCTAAAATACCGTATGGGCGTAGATCGAAGTTTTGACGAACCGCTTCAACAATGATCTGGTGTGATACTTTTTCAGTACCAAACGTTTCAACCATAATAGAGGTTGGATCGGCAATACCGATAGCGTATGAAAGCTGAATTTCACAACGATCGGCAAGACCTGCAGCAACAATGTTTTTCGCAACATAACGTGCAGCATAAGCAGCACTGCGGTCAACTTTTGA
>JAESQY010000159.1 GCA_016764915.1 Aliivibrio sp.
AAAATATTGGCTTTTTGCCTGAGCAGGTTTTGTTCCAAACCAATATGACCGGTCGTGAGGTTTTGGCATTTTATTCCAAGCTTAAAAATGCCGATTTAAACCAGATTGACGGCAAATGAGGTTGCCATTGCCGTAGTAGACTCGGATTGCAGAAACATGAAAAGTATACCCGCCATCACTGCGATGATCATCGCCAACATTGATAAAGATATTGTTAGTGATTTTATTATCATTCGAGTTATTCATAAACAGCGCTGCGGCTTGATACTCAACATCTTCAGCATTGACATTGTTTTCAAAAACATTATTAGTAATTATATTTTCGTCGCTATCTCCCCAAATGGTAATGCCTGAATCCCGGGTATTTTTGAAGGTATTCCAATCCAATGAGATCTCACTAGAATCATTGATATAAACAGAATCGTCAAAACCATCAAAGATTAGTCCCTGAATAAAATTCTCTTCGGAAAAATGAATCTTCAGGCCATAATCTGTATTCTGTGCAACACGATGGTTTTTCAGTGTTAAATTAATATCACGCGCATCAATACTGGTCTCTTCGGTGTAAAGCATATCAAGCGGCGATTGCAGCACGATGGTCTTATCCGAACCCAAGGTGAATATGGCGTTATCATAACCGGAGGGTAGATCAAATTGTTTCAAATCCTCTTTTTCTATTTTGCTGCTATTGCCATCTAAATATCGACTATTGATCAGAAACTGTCTTAAAGAGCCTGCGCCGCTGTCGTTATTATTTAATACGGTACTGTAGTTAATACCGATATTGGCGTTATAAATATTTGAATTACTCACCACTATATGTCGAGAAAAACCAGTTGTTATGGCAGGGTAAACTTGAACAGGTAAACAGTCATCACAATCACCTCGCGCTGAGTATAAATGACCGCCTATTGTTGATAATGTATAACTGCCTCTTGCAACATTTGAAAAGGTGAAATTCCCATTCAAATCGGTTTCTTCATCGCGAGTTCCTTTCGAGTTTGTTAGCTGTACCCACGTAGAGCTAAGCCCACTCATTCCTAAAGTGGAATTAAAGTTTCTAGAGCTCCCTCCGAAATTATAATCTTCGAAGATTGTGCCCGATACTGAAAACGGGGTAGGCGGAGCAGAATAAACAACACTTGAAAATATTATGCTCAGTGCTAATAACAGCAGCCTCATATTTTCACCTCAACCTTAATGATTCTCTGCGCTCTAAAATCGCCTGCAATACAGGTTCCAGTGCTCTGCATTTCAGCGTGTTTCATTCCTTCATTAGAGACAAAGTTTGATGCGCAGACCACACTGGCTGTGCACTGCTGTAAATTGCCATCGACACCACTAAAATCTATCACTGTGGTTGAACCGTTAGTACAGAGCGCTGCGGGTTGGTTGATTGGTAATACGTTCTGAATCGCGTGTTCCATTCCAGACCTTGCTGCCCACAGCGCTTTGGTTCCTAGAATTTCATAACTCACACTCTGCTGAGAACGGCTGTTAATATTAATCAACAGCGCCGCAAGACTAAAAAAGACCACGATAGCAAAGATCATGACGATCAGCGCACTACCCTGCTGACGCGAGTTAGTTTTACTGTGCATTAAGAATGTGCGCATTATGGTAAAACTCCATCTCATCACCGTATCGGTTTAGGGTTAATTTTATATGCAATAGGCCATTTTGTTGTAAACCCGACGTACCAAAATCCAACCCACTCTTAGCAGGATTCACATTGGTTGCCATTAATACACCAGCGCCACTCGACAACACGTCACTTAAATTGCTGTTTAAGCCATAGTTAGAGTATCGATACATGGAAGTTCCAACCACGCAATAAGCGACGGCGTTATTTTCATAGATGTAAAAACGCGAAGAAGCGGTCTGTTTAGAGACATTTAAAGGGGAAGTAAATGGCAACAGCTCAGGATCAGCCTCAATATTGGCGATATCTAGTGGCTGAGTATCTGGGCTACTGCCTGGGTTATATATGTCGCTAACATCATTGGGGAAAATGGTCACCTGACAATTAGTGGCATTACTCACAGTACATTTAGATTTAATATTAGCCAGTTCTGCTGCAGTAAGTTGTCGCGAGAGAGGCAGATCACTGGTCGGTATAGTCAGTTTTGCTGGGTTGTATTTTCCTGCGTAAACAATAGGGACAAATTCGGCGCAATTGGCATCGGTACGCAAACTCATGGGTACGGAGTTACGTATGTCTCGCTGAATCCTCTCAAGTACAAAGCGCGCTTCACTGAGCATCTGATCTCGGTTTCTAGTATCCGAATAGATACTACCGCCAATCAACCCAAAATTGATCAAACCTAAGCTGATCACCCCAAGTATAATAATGCTGACAACCATCTCAATCAGTGTGAAGCCCTGCTGTTTCCGCATCAAAAATTGCTCCTATATGCCGAGAAACTGTACTCGCTGCCTTGAGGGGTTTTTACCACGACGTTGACATGCTTTAGTAACGTTTGATTGTTTGCACTGCCATCTAAGTTATTGGCAGGGTATGTTACTTGAATGCAGAGTGAAAAATTATCATAAATGGCAGGCGTCGTTCCGATGATCGTTGAAGGGGTAACAAAATCGCTATTCGCACCACACAAATTAGCCGCACCGGTAATAAAATCATCGACATCATTGTAGGAAATTTTATTCGTTTCGCCAGTATCTTTACCAAGCGCAGCCGTTGTTGTGCAGGTAATGGTTAACTCCCCACAACGCACCACGCCACCTGCATGATCGGAATTTTGATCAAATGAGCGGCTAAACACTTCCTGTAAAGCAGCATTGGCAATTTCAGCCGACCTCATTTGAGCAATCGGATCACCCATCTGTTTAACGGCAGGAAACATAAAGGTGGACATGCCAACCATCACAATCGAGGTTAATACGATGGCAATCACACTTTCGATTAACGAGAAACCACGCTGTTTAATGATAGAACTAATTGCACTCACTGACATAACCCTCCTTGTTGATGGTTAAGGTAACTACCTGTCCGCCACCAGAAAAGGTAAGCGTATGCAAAGCACCATCAGTTGGTCGCCCTAATGAATCAAAGAAAAACTGAGTGTTATTGCCATCTAAAGCAATGCTGATCTCTTCATTGCCATCAACTTCAACCAAAGCGGAACAGTGCACACCGACACAACCCGGCGTGTTATCCAGTGGATCCATCCCAGATTGAGAGCTGTCCCAATCCCAACCTATTTTTTTGCTTGCTACCGTAATTTTATACGGACGTGAGCCATTGGTCTGAACATCATTCATCGCTTGCAGTTGGATACGTCGTAGGGAGGTGTTCGCTAAATCACAGTAACCGCGGACGGTGTAGCTCTCAGAAGAGGGAAAGCGCAGATAAACACTTATCGAGATGATACCAAGCAGCACCATCACGATGACTAACTCGATAACAGTAAAACCAGTCTGTTTCTTTTTTAAAAAATTTGCCATTAACAGAACCACTGTCACAGTTAATAAAATTAATAATATCATACATATCGTAATTTTATAACAGATTAGCGCGATTAGTGAGGCTATCTCATTTATTTCGTTACTTTAATGTACAGAAATACAGATTATTTCTTATTAGTATGATCGAGATACCGTATCCAGTATGAATAATCAAAAAAATTTAAAAACAAACCCTATGCCGTTATATCAAGATTTCTCTCGCAAGCTCTGGTAGATTAATAAAATGGTTTAAAAGGACAATCACACATATGAAAGTAATTAGCTTTAATATCAACGGCTTACGCGCTCGACTTCATCAGCTCCAAGCAATCATTGATAAACATCAACCCGATGTCATTGGCCTGCAAGAGATCAAAGTCCATGACGATGCATTCCCACTCGCGGATGTTGAAGCGATGGGTTACAAGGTGTACCACCACGGTCAAAAGGCACACTACGGTGTGGCCATGTTATGTAAGCAAGAGCCTATTTCTGTACAGCGTGGGTTTGATACCGATACTGAAGAGTCACAACGCCGAATGATCATGGCCACTTTTGAACAAGAAGATGGTCAAAAAGTCACGGTGATGAATGGCTATTTCCCGCAAGGTGATAACATCAAACATGAGACAAAATACCCATACAAACGTCAATTCTACAAAGATCTGATGACACATTTACATCAAGCGCACAGCAGTGATGAACAAGTCATCGTGATGGGTGATATCAACATTAGTCCTGGAGATGCGGATATCGGTATTGGGGAGCCGAATGCTAAACGCTGGCTAAAAACCGGTAAATGTTCATTTCAGCTTGAAGAGAGAGAATGGTTAAAAACACTGATGGATTGGGGGTTTGAAGATACTTTCCGCAAATTACACCCTGACGTAAACGACCAATTCTCCTGGTTCGATTATCGCTCGAAAGGTTTTCCAGATAACAGGGGCTTACGCATCGATGTGATTTTAGCCACCAAAAATCTCGCGGCTAAATGCATTGATGCTGGTATAGATTACCCATTACGCGGCATAGAAAAGCCATCCGACCATGCTCCAATTTGGTCTGAGTTTAGCTAATTCATTGATTTCGAGCTATATTAACTATGTTATAAATTTAAGGATGAATTGAATGAAGTTATACCTATTTGATCACTGTCCCTATTGCATTAAAGCTCAGCTGGTTGTTGGCATAAAAAAAATGGCCGTTGAGTTAATCTATTTGCAAAATGATGATGTCACCGCTCGAACAGACAAAGTCGGCGTTAATCTGGTGCCCATTCTCGAAAAAGAGGATGGCAGTTATATGGCTGAGAGCTTGGATATCGCCGCCTATTTAGATCAGTATGATCATCATCGAGTGATAGGGAAAAGCACTCAATCTGATGAGATAACACAGTGGTTGTCGGCGATATCTCCCTACGCTGGCCCATTGATGTACCCACGTTGGATGAAAATACCACTGCCAGAGTTTCAACAACCCTCTGCATTTGAGTGGTTTACCCACAAAAAAACCGCCATGATCGAGATGAACTTTGATGCCGCATTTGACCGTTCAGAACAGTATATAAATCAGCTTACTCCAATGCTCTTGGATATCGATTTTATTACGCTGCCTTCAGCAAAAGGCGAAAAGCTGAGTTGGGATGATATCAATTTCTTCCCTTTTCTTAGGAATCTAACCGTCATTAAAGGGTTAGTGTTCCCTCCGCACATAACAATGTATTTAGAAGAGGTAAGCGAATTGACTGGAGTAGGCCTCTACTTCGATGTTGCTGTCTAACCGCTATTAAAGAAACAAAAAGAGCTTATACAATGGTATAAGCTCTTTTTTTATCTATATTTTTACGTTTTCTCTAACTAAGAGGACGCATATATCGTAAGAACCTTGCTTCTGCCTTTTTGAAACAGAAGATAATGATAAAGGTTAATGCCATATAGAATAAACCCGCGGCAATAAAGGACTCAAAAGGTGCGTAGTAGCGAGAGTTCACCAACCTTGCTGCTCCGGTAATATCCATTATGGTCACAATTCCTGCTATCGCTGAACCGTGCAACATAAAAATAACTTCGTTACTGTATGCTGGAAGTGCCCTTCTTAATGCGCTAGGTAAGATAACACGGCGATACGCTAACATCGTGCCCATGCCATACGCTTTTGCCGCCTCAACTTCCCCTTTTGGTAGACCATTAATCGCACCACGGATGATTTCAGCCGTATATGCAGAGGTATTAAGTATAAATGCGACTAACGCACAAAACCAAGCATGCTGCCACAACGTGTCTTTTATTGGAAAGAACTGATCAATGCCGTAGTAGATTAAATACAGCTGAACCAATAGTGGAGTTCCACGGAAGAAGTAGATAAATCCCCAAGCTGGCATCCACACTGCGTAAAGCTTGCTATTTCGAGCCACAGCCATAGGGATTGCCACTAACAAGCCGATAACTAGCGATATACTAACTAACCAAAGTGTTGTCCAAAGCCCACTTAAATAGAGGGGCATACTCTCAATAATAATTGAAAAGTCCATGTCTACCTCGTATGAATACTAAATTTACGTTCCACAAGCTTTAACAAGCCCGTTGAAACAGAAGTAAAGAATAGGAAAATAACAGCAACAGCCATATAGAAAGTAAATGGCATTTTTGTTGAACCTGCCGCCATTGCGCCGACTCGTACCATGTCTTGTAAACCTATGATGGAAACCAGTGCCGTGGTTTTTAACAACACTAGCCAGTTATTACCAAACCCAGGCAGTGCATGGCGTATCATCTGTGGCAGTAGTATCCGACGAAATGCAAGCGGACCGCTCATACCATAAGCCTTAGCAGCTTCTAGTTCACCTCTATCAACCGCCATAATTGCGCCACGGAACGTTTCAGCCATATAAGCACCAAAAATGAACCCGATGGTGAGGACTCCCGCTGCAAATGGACTTATTTCGATATAATCTGGAAGATAATCAACCCATTCATGTGTTGGATTACTGGATGTCATCCACTCATTAATCCATTCGTTGATAGCATATAAGCTATCATTAAGAATGATTTGTCCACCGTAAAAGAGGATCATCATGAGCACAAGGTCAGGGATACCTCGAATTACCGTGGTGTAAAATGTTGCAATGGCACGGGCCCAGCGATAAGGTGCCATTTTGGCCAATGCACCTAACATGCCTAATATCATAGCCAGCACTAATGACAGCAGTGCCACTTCAATAGTTAAGATAGCCCCTTGAATAATTGAGGCTTCATACCCTTTTAAATCAAACATATTACGTTCCCAATGCGGCTGTTTTATGAATAAAAAGCAAAGGCGAAAAGAGGGTTCATGAAACAGTAGAAAAACCGGTGTGCGTAGTCAGTATGGGTGGAAGTATCCACCCATACTCGTTAGTGATTACTCACCGTATACGTCATATTTGAAGTATTTTGCAGCAATCTCTTGGTAGATACCTTTTTCACGTATAGAGATAATGGCAGCATCTAACTTTGCAGTTAGATCTTTATCTTTTTTACGCAGTGCAATACCAAAGCCATCACCGAACCATTTAGGATCTGACAGTGATGGGCCAGAGAATTTATAACCTTCACCGCCGTCTTTATTCAAAAGACCCTCTTCAAGTGCAGCAGCATCTCCTAATACAGAGGCAATACGACCTGCTTTAAGATCTAGGTATGCATCATCGAAAGAGTCATAACGAACAATTTCAACTGAACCAGGAAAATTATCAACTAAATATTTGTCATGTGTGGTTGCGCGTTGAACACCAATTCTGACCCCTTTTAGGCCCTCTTTAGTGAACGTAAGGTTAGTACCCTTTTTTACCACATATTTGTTAGGAATTAGCGCGTATTTACCAGTGAAATCAACTTTTTTCTTACGATCTTCAGTGATAGACATTGCCGCAATGATCGCGTCATATTTACGGGCAGTTAGCTGTTGAATAATGCCATCCCACGCTTGCGGAACAATTTTACATTTAACAGCAAGCTCAGTACATAGAGCATTAGCTATATCAACATCAAAGCCTTTTACTTCACCGCTTGGCTCAGTCCAGCTAAATGGAGGATAAGCACCTTCAATACCAAAGCGTATTGTCTTCCACTCTTTTGCTTGTACTGCCCCGGTCAGTGTTGCTGTAATTAGTGCCGTAGCTAAAATCCATTTTTTCATTGTAATCTCCGATTTTTTTATGGTTTTGTTATTAGTATATTGACGAAATAAACTGTTTTAGTCGTTCTGATTTAGGCGCAGTAAATAGAACATTAGGATCACCCTGCTCCTCAACTAAACCTTGATGTAAAAACATGACATGGTTTGAAACATCACGAGCAAATGCCATTTCATGGGTCACCACTAACATGGTCCGACCCTCTTCGGCTAAACTCTGCATAACTCCCAACACTTCCCCAACCAATTCGGGATCAAGGGCTGAGGTAGGCTCATCAAATAACATCACTTCAGGGTCAACAGCCAATGCTCGTGCAATCGCTGCTCGTTGTTGCTGACCACCAGAAAGATGACCCGGGTAGTAATCTTTACGGTCAAAAAGCCCTACACGTTGTAAGATTTGCTCTGCTTTTTCTATCGCTACTTTTTTTGGCACCCCCAATACATGTATTGGTGCTTCGATAACATTTTCCAGTACTGTCATATGTGACCACAGATTGAAACCTTGAAAAACCATCGCAAGACGCGAGCGAATTCGTTGAACTTGTTTCTCATTCGCTGGAATTGCGTCGCCTAAGCGGTTGTTTTTCATCTCAATAAGTTCGCCATTCACCCAAACCTCACCATCCGTTGGTGTTTCAAGTAAATTAATACAACGTAAATGTAGAAGTTGATCTTGAGGATATCCATTAATCGTTAGAGTGGACTTAATCCTATGGAGGCGATGACCGCGCCTCCAGTTTTTTATTTGTTTAGCCAGGTGTCATCG
>JAESQY010000160.1 GCA_016764915.1 Aliivibrio sp.
CCAAGGCACGGTGGCTTTTTCTTTACTTAAACCATAACAGTTAAAGTCACCTGCACTTTCGCTTCCTACTGTTTCCTGTTCAATAAACAAACGGAACTGTTCATTTTTAGTAAGGCTTTTAATATTAATGAAAGGCAGTTTGCTCTGTTCGTCATTAAAACTGGCAAAGTATTGTAGTGCTTGCTCAAAGGTCTCCCCTTTTCGCTTTACTCTGCGCCTTGCGAGCCTTGATATATTGGTTTTGCATTGCTTGCGTTTCACACAAACATACTCACTCACATTATCAGGCACGGCTTTTACTGAAGTGATATGGGTATGATCACTCAGGCGTTTTAGCCAATGATTAATGTTCAGTTTATCGAAGTGCTGCTGTGTTGGTGCAAATAGTCGCAGTTTATTGCCTAATGGAAAACCCTCTGCTTTATCTTTCGATAAAGCATACTGAGGAAATGCTAAGGCAATAGCAGAGCTATTTTCTGCTATTTTATTTTCAGCAAGGGCAATATGCACTTGCTGGTAAACCTTAAACCAGATAAACCCTAAGGTAATGTCGGTATCAGGTAGTAAGGTGATGTCGAGATAATATTTCATTTATCCTCCTACTTTGACGATTTTCGGCTAAACACACCACCACGAATTAAGTTTGCCACCACATAAGCTTTATCGTTATCAGACACTTCCTTATCGTTCACCCAATTAAGCATTAAGGTGTAAAGATCATTTTTACTTTTACGATAGGCTTGCCCTTTTTGGGTGACTGCACCAAATGGCTCGATTGCAATCGGAAATTCAGCATCCATACCATCAACTTTATACCAATCATCAACAGTACGTATCGCATTACCTATTTTCACATTGTGCATAGCCGCACAATTTTCTAATTGAAATAACACTTTGCCTTTGGCATTCATATTCATTTCTTGTGATGGAAATACATGTTGCTTGTTTCCCAATTTCACATAAGCATCAATTTCAAGCAAAGTGAAGCAAGTTTCGCCAACCAATCCCTTATAAATTATTTCTGCCAATTTATTCAAGTCTTCATTAGTCTCAGCTAGGGTAAAATCTTTTAATAAAAAATCATACGCACTAAATACTATTGATTGCGTTAACTCTTTTGAGACAACAGAAATGCTAATTTCATCTGCGCCTACACGGTTACGCCATAAAAAACGTCCGTTTGCTATATTAGAAGCATACCTATTAGCTAGCTCTTTCAAGGTTTTCTCTTTAGATTCGACAACTTTCGTACTAATCGCATCTTCAAAACTTGGCTCATTACAGGCAAAAGGACTACCAACATTTCCCACCACTCGAAGTGTAAAGCTTACCTTTAGTGTGTCTTTACCGTCCGGTAAATTAGCATCATCACTATCCGATGATACTGGGTTAGGCTTGGTTTTATCGTCATCTTTCGTGCCATGAGCACTTATTGTTGATCGATTTTGACGCTTGGTTATTCGGATCATCTTCCAATCTTTTTCGTTTGTTGGATCTTGCCCCCAGCTTCCTGAGTACATGAGCGCATCTGACGTTTCTAGCTTACGCTCAAACGATAAAAGGCTTGGGAGTTCGATTGTTTTTACTTTATTGTTCATGGTTAATTCCTCGGTTTTTAATGTTAATTTAGCTAAAGTCATCATTCGGATTTTCAGTTACTATTTCAAGCTGTGGCTCAGTGTTTTCATTGGCAAAAGCCGTATTATTTTGCTTGCACAGATACCAATTTTTTTCATGATGGTAATGCCATAAGCAATTATTCAATTCTTCAACGCTTCTAATTCGATGCGCACTCTGCCATTCACCAATGCTATGTGCCGCTTCCACAAAACAAACAGGCGTTTCGTTATCCCGTGTATTTTCTATCTCTTTATTTTTATATACTTCAGATATTGCTTTATAGCCCACCATAATAGGTACTAAATAACCCGCCTCTGGCTTTTTCACATACTCCCAATCGGCATCAGTTTTTTCATCAGGTGAACAATAACTTTGCCATTGCTTTAATAATTTTTCATTACTTTTGCAATTTTCTAATCCGTTAAAGTAGTCTAGCAATTCATTCGGCACTGTATTTTCTTGATATGGTACTTTTAAATGTTCTTCCCATAATCCAATAAGCCATTCAGCTTGAGGATCATCTGTCTTTGTTTTAATCATACTTATGAAGTGTTTACCAATAAGATCAGATTTGGGTCGTGCTTTTTGTTTAAGTGCCGAAAAATCTAACCATGCATCAAGCAATTCTGCATGAGTATTTTTCTCTTGTAGCACTTGGTAATGATTTTCAAGGTAGTGAGCGCGATCTTGTAAAATAAAACCTGGTAAGAGTCTACGTTTTAAGTTCGAACTTCAGATTCGCTATTGACACCATGAATTTCTATACTAGCAATATCAAGGATGGTTCCGCCCGCTAAACGCTGTAAAAAAATATTATTGGTTAACCATTCAATAAAACCCTCCTGACGATTACCGATATTCCCATCAAATTCAATTAACAGAGAAACCGTCATGTTCATTTTGCCTTCTTCAATTACAGGTGGCGTTTCGGCTTTTTTATGTGAATGTAAGTATGGTGGATTTCGGCTTTGCGTAAATTCAACCTCATAAGAAGAGCCATAAGTATGAACGTGGTGATTATGGGCAATCACCACACAGCCATTTAAACAAATATCATTGAACTGTTCGATGATAGACAATTTACGTGATAGGTTATGGCTAAAACCTAAAAAGTGGGTGATTGCAGGAAACCCCCATGTAAAGCCTGCAATGGCATTCGCACCCTGTACTTTTATTCGGTTAATTAAAATATACTGGCTCATGTGTTTACCTCCGTTTGGAATTTCAATTCTGCATCAAGCATTTCGCTATGATCCCTAAGAGGTTGTGCTAATAACGAACGCCACATAAGACTATGTTCACTCTGGGGTGTAAACTGTTTATCTTTACCAATAAGCTTTCTGTTGACCCAATGAGCAAAGTCGTCACAAATAACCGCTTGCCAATCAGTCCCTTTTCGCTCGGCTTGGTATTCTATATCTTGGCGATAAGGATCAAGTAAATACTGGTGCGCAGATTTTAATTGTATATCTTCCGCGGCAGTCCATCCCGCGGGTAAACTTTGTATATTGCCAGCAAAAAATAGAAATTCATCAATAATATTAGCCATCCAACGTTCTATCCATTTCTGGCGATCTGGATCTTTAATGCTTAAGTCAATACGCTTAAATCTAAGTAAAAAATCGCGGAGGTAATTGATATCTTCATTCATGTTTTGATAAAAGAAACTTTCATCAAATAATGATTTTTTGTAGATGGGTGGGGCTAACTGGATCTGCCATGTTGGTGGTTGATTTGAAAGGAGGTATATTTTTCCTTCTCTTTTAGAGTGAAGAGGGGAAACGTTAGTATGCGCTTTGGAGCTAGCGGTTAGGCTCAACTTAGATTTATTTGGATAGTAAACGAGTTCCTCATTACTATATTTTTTTATTCTTTCAGTTTTTTTTGTTAACTCTAAAAACAATTCATGAGCCAAGGAAGAAGACTTAACATTAGTCAAAAGATGGTATATTTCCTTTTTTTCACATATAGGAAAATAAATTTGCTTTAATAAAGTATGACTAGACAAGTCGTTAGGCAAAAACACTTCAGAAAATCCACTCCTCCAAATTTCCGCTTGATCTGCATTTTCGGAAAACGTTATCAAAGGTTCACAATCACCGCTAAACAAAAGATTACCTAACATATTTCCTTTTATAACTAGCTTTAAAAATGTTGCTATTGGAGTTAAAGCCGCATTATCAATCGCATCATCAATCATTGGATTCAATATTGTATCTGTAGTTAGTAATTTTTTGTTTTTTTCATCATAACTAACAAAAAAAGATGATGCTTTTATACTGGAATGAGTAATTTTGGCAACATGAGTTGAGAAACTAACCCCTGACGCTCTACTCGAATAATAATCAAGCCAGTTTCTTGGAACATGAAAATTTATTATTTCTTTCAGTTTGGTATTGTAAATTTCCACGACTTTTTTAACTGATTCTGAATCACTAAGAGAAATCAACTTTTCATATTTACTTTTCAAAAAAAGCATTGGGTCGATTTTACTTTTACCAGTGTTCTTTTGACTAAGCATTACTCTAACCTGTTCTTTATCAACACTATCATCATGCCCAAGTGCGAACTCTAATTGAATAAGAACGGCCTGTTTTTCATCATCATCTTTCTTTTTCGAGTCTTTTTTAGATAACAGGTCAACCATCTTCCTATTTTCTCTTTGCGAAAGAAAATCAACAATCACCTCTTGCCACGTCTCAAACTCTTTTTTTTCATCCACCATTTTGACCTCCTATTTCTTGATAAACCCCTAAATTAGGGTGGTAGCTATATTCTTCTTGTCGATTACTGTTGAATTCAACTAAGCGAACTTCGCCAAAACATTGGCTAATTTTAGCTAAGTCGTATTCAATACCATTGCTCTTAAACTCTTCAATAAGTTGCTGATAAACCGTTTTTGCACTTAAATCAAACCAAAAAAGATTACTCTTTGCCTGTACTATTTCATCATCTGTTTCTTCAACAATACTCACAAGACTGTTTTCGCCAAATTTAGATGGATAAACCTCTTCATTAAGCCACCACCACTTAATATGGGAATAGTCATCTTGTAGCCACAAATAAAAAGCATTATCCGAGTTCGATTGCCTAAATTTTTGCTGTCTTTGTACTTCACCACACCAATGGACTTGATCTTGCCACCATACTTTTGCAGGTTTATCCCCATAAAATAACTGTGCTGCTAACGCCTTATGCTCTAGCTCGTTCAAATTGATATATTTACCTCCTTTGGTTGTTATTTCTTCAGGTAATTTAATGCGCTGTACTGCATCAACTTTTTCATATTGTGATTCTACAAGAATTTCATTTAAATCATGTGTATCAAGGCGTAACTTATCAGATTCAAAACCTGGTCGATCAAAACAAATAGGCTTGCCTGAGAGGGCTTTATAGTTTTTATTTAGCAATACAATGTTTGCAGACTGTGGCGTAATGGCTCGGTGCCTTAATACCCGCCCTGCTATTTGGATAATAGAACGCATTGAGCTAGGTTCAATAATTGCCCAGTCATAATCATGATCTCTACCCACTTCTGCCACTGGTGATGCTATAACAACAAAAATATGATGCTGTTGGCTATGAGCATTTACGGTTTTACCTACTATTTCCCATACTCGCTCTGGTGCTTTTCGGTTTAAAATATCATCCAAATGGTGCTCAATGTGTGAGCGTATGCCAAGTGGGTATCGACTATGATAAATACAATAATGAATACAAGTATCTTGGGGTAGTGTTAATGCCATCAACGCTTTAGCAACAGCGACTAATGGATTGATGTTTGCCATACGCACAAGCCCAATAGAAATAGACTGACCTTTTTGATTATTACCATTATTGAAACGATGCTTGTTATGCAGACTAATAATATTCGTTTGTATTGCTTTTGCCATTGATGTGGCGACAATTTTCTCTTCATTGTTAATATCCGCAATACTGCCTAATTGCTTTACGGTATTTTTAGCATTGAGATTTTTGATGCGTTTTTTAATGAATTTTTCATGTGTAGGCTTAAACAACTCAAAGCTTTTGCATAACTTTTCTTCACTTTCCCATTCATCAAACCAAGCGCACTGTATTTCGCCATTCCATTGCCCTATATTCGCTTTCGCATATTCTGCCCAGCCAGCTTGATAAGCTTGAAATAACGCATAAGCCATTGCGGGTGGCATGGTTGCAGTCGAGAGCAAAACTTTGCTACCTAACATGGCTGCCCAATGAACTAAGCGGCATAATGCAGGTAAATCAGCTAAACCAAAATCATCAGGCTCATCAAGCACAAGATCCGAAGTTAATAGTCTCAACATCGGCGCTATTTGCTTGCCTCCTTTTGTGCCTTCCGTTGCAGGTATTAAATGATCTATGGTGCTGACTAATATTGGTGCTTGTATTAACTGATCAAGGCGTTTTTCTTGTTTGGTCCATTTACTTAAACTGTGCTCTTGAATGTCGCCTGTATAATCTACATAGAGATCAGCATCAATTATTTCATTTTGAGATGCACTGCCCGTCGATTCTTCTTCAGCAATTTTTTGAGTTAACTGTTGCTGATTTTCAAATAGTTCTTTAACAGCAATACCACCTACGGCAATAGCCAATTGCTGTTCATTTAGATCCAGTTTTTTACGAAATTCCTTACCTGTCTGCAAGGTTAATGTTCTTAATCCTAACGCCACACTAAACCGCACACGACTGGTTTCATTTCCTAATGCATACATGATTTTGGCATTAGCTAAGGTTTTTCCTTTACCTGTAGATGCCATGTTAATACCAAAAAAACCTTGTTTTATCGCTTCACTGGCTATTTTTTTTGATAGCTTACGAGCCTTATTTTGCCAACCAAAATCTTCATTAAACTGTTTAGGCACATTATCTTGCAGAAATTTATTTTCACCTAAAACGGGCAATGACTTTTTAAATTTTGGCAGTTTTCTTGTAATTTCTTGCGCTGCATAAGCGACACCAATCAAGTGTTCATCTAGTTGCTGCTTGGGTTGTTTGGTTTTTCTATCTGTATTCGCGACAACATCATAAGAAGCGCTTTGCCATTTTTCTGTTGGATCTTGCGATGAATAATAATGATCGGCAAGCATCAAACTTAGTCTTGCAAGGTGCGTGGTAAAAAGTTGCTCGTGTAACCAGTTTTTGGGTTGTTTAATTATTAGCTTTAACTTTGTTAACGCTTCCGAGCTGATAGTGCAAGCATGAGAACGCCATTTCATACTTAAAAGAGGTAACTTATTTTCAAAATTCCAATTGTCTGCCAGTAAGCTTTGCTTGTCAGTATCCTTGCATTGGTATGAATTCCAAACAGGCTGAAGATCATTAAGCCACAATTCGATATTTTCAAAAGACGGCGCTAAATTTACATTCTCTTTCCATGTAGGCACCAAGGGCAATTTATGATGGGTAAGAATAAGCCATGCGACTAACTGCGCAAAAGAGGAAAGCTTTTTTATAGGGTGATTAAAATTCTCACTTTTATCTACGCCATCACGAAAGCAATTGATTATGCTGTTTTTGTCTATTTCCGTTAATTTCTGCAACCATTCAATGTCAGGTTTATTTTCTGTAAAATTTTGAAACAACCTTAATGAAATCCACTCATGGCGATAAGGCTCTCCTTTTAATTTGGTTTTTCCCTTCAATTTATTTTGAAACAATAAATTTGCTTTACCAAAATCATGAAACAATCCCGCAATAGCCGCGGCATATTTTATAACATCAATTGTTTGCCATTGATTATTTCTACAAATTGATCTATATTTTTTCTCGTTGTATTCACCGGCACCACACCCTCGCTATTAAACTTGTTTTTATTGCCCACCACCACAAAAACTGGCTTCTACTTCTTGAGCGTATCCAAAAACAACTCACGGCGGTGCTTTTCCTGGCGGTTTGGCGGAGCATTTTTTTAACCGTTTGCAAACCATCTTCGGTGATCAGGGTTTGCCATGTGTTGTCGCCAATGCGGTTGGCGAAGGCATCG
>JAESQY010000161.1 GCA_016764915.1 Aliivibrio sp.
TACGATACTTACCACGGCGAAGCGATGTCGATGGGTGAGCGTACTCCTGTTGCTCTGCTAGACTTTGGTGCCTCTGCTCGTTTAGCGGTAGGTGAAGCGATTACTAATATCGCAGCAACCAATATTGGTGATATTAATCGAATTAAACTCTCTGCAAACTGGATGTCTCCAGCAGGTCACCCTGGTGAAGATGCCGGTTTGTATGAAGCGGTTAAAGCGGTGGGCGAAGAGTTATGTCCAGCGCTTGGATTAACTATCCCTGTAGGCAAAGATTCGATGTCAATGAAGACTAAGTGGAGCGAGAATGGCGAAGAGAAAGAGGTGACATCGCCACTTTCACTGGTTATTACTGCTTTTGGTCGTGTGGAAGATATACGCAAAACGATTACTCCGCAGCTTCGTACTGACAAAGGCGATTCAAGCTTAGTGCTGATCGATCTTGGCAATGGAAAAAATCGCTTAGGTGCGACCGCTCTAGCGCAAGTGTATAAGCAGCTAGGTGATAAACCTGCCGATGTAGATAACGCAGAGCAGCTAAAAGGCTTTTATGATGGTCTGCAGCAGTTGGTCGCTGAAGATAAATTATTGGCTTATCACGATAAAGGCGATGGTGGCCTATTCGTAACACTTGCCGAGATGGCGTTTGCTGGTCACTGTGGTGTTAACTCGAATATCGAAGCTCTGGGTGACGATACATTAGCCGTACTGTTTAACGAAGAGTTAGGTGCGGTTATTCAGGTTGCAAACAGTGAACTGGATTCCGTATTAGCCACCCTTGCTGATAACGGTTTAGCAGAATGCTCACATGTGATTGGTTCGGCAGAAGCGTCGGATAAGTTAGTGATCACATCAGGCGCTGAGACTATCATTGATAAGTCCCGTATTGAACTGCGTGTTATCTGGGCTGAAACTACCCATAAGATGCAATCTTTGCGTGATAATACTGAGTGTGCAGACCAAGAACATGCAGCAAAATCAGACAACAGCGATCCGGGCTTAAACGTTTCGCTTAGTTACGACATTGATGAAGACATTGCCGCTCCTTATATTGCAACGGGTGCGAAACCTAAGATGGCTATTTTGCGTGAACAGGGTGTTAACTCGCATGTTGAGATGGCGGCGGCATTTGACCGTGCAGGTTTTGAAGCCACTGACATCCACATGAGCGATATCCTATCAGGTGATGCTGTATTAGAAGAGTATCACGGCCTAGTAGCTTGTGGCGGTTTCTCATATGGTGATGTGCTTGGTGCTGGCGAAGGCTGGGCGAAATCAGTATTATTTAATGAACAGGCCCGCGATCAGTTTGCAGACTTCTTTAAGCGTGAAGATACGTTCTCGTTAGGTGTGTGTAATGGTTGTCAGATGTTGTCTAACTTGCGTGAGCTTATCCCTGGTGCTGAATACTGGCCACGATTTGTTCGCAATGAGTCAGAGCGTTTTGAAGCACGTTTCAGCTTGGTTGAGATTCAAGAGAATGACTCGGTGTTCTTTAAAGGCATGGCGGGTTCTCGTATGCCAATCGCGGTTTCTCACGGTGAAGGCCGCATGGAAGTTCGTGATGCTGAGCATTTGGCAGCGATTGAACAGTCGGGCACAGTCGCGTTGCGTTATGTGGATAACCTGGGTAATCCAACACAGCAGTATCCGAATAACCCGAATGGTTCACCAAACGCTATCACCGGCTTAACCACCACAGATGGACGAGTGACCATTATGATGCCTCACCCTGAGCGTGTATTCCGCGCAGTGGCGAACTCATGGCACCCTGAAGAGTGGAATGAAGATAGCCCGTGGATGCGCATGTTCCGCAATGCACGAGTAAACATCGGTTAACCTTGATGTAACGTTATCAATAAAACGGCAGCTCTTGAGCTGCCGTTATTTTTTGTTATTTATAGAGAATCGTTAGGCGAATTTATGTGCGTGTGTTTTAATACCGCGCGTACGGGATGGCTGTGATATTTTGGCCAAATAGGTAGGTATCTATTACCCGAAATGACTATTTAGGAAGAAAGAAATGGCAAAGTTTGATTACCGCTTAAAAGAGAAAGACAATACTTGGACTGCTGAAATTGTTAGAAACGTCACATCGAGAAGAAAGATGGTTTCTAAGCGTCAGGGTGATTTTTCTACAGAAGCTGAAGCGTTAGCATGGGCTGAGAAAGAGTTGGTTCAATTCTCTCAAAACCAAAACGAGCGTAACCAGCGTAAAGCAGTAACACGTAAAGCGAACGAAGCAATTGCTGCTGAAAAAGCAGAAAAAGCGGCAGTGAAAAAAGCCGCTTATGAAGCTGCTCGTGATGCTGAAGAAGATGAGATGCACGACGAAGAGTAATCTTCAATACATTGATTCTGAATAACTGAAGACGCCTTAATAACATCAGCTATAATGCTGTTTGAAATTAAGGCGTATTTTTTTGTCTAAAAAGTAGTGAACTATGAATAAACAGAGACTTTTAGAGCAAATTTTAATTGAGTTAGAGCGGGTTAGATTAGTGGCGCTCAATGCGGTGATTCAAGCCAGTGAAACGGCAACCAGTAAAGAGACGATTGCCAGAAGTAAGTATGAGACATTTGGCTTGGAGGCATCCTATTTGGCACACGGTCAAGCGATGCGAATGGCTGAGTGTGATGAAGACTTGGCTAAATTCAAAGAGCTGACACTGCAAGATTTTGATGAGAGCTCTTCTGTAGCGCTCGGGGCGCTGATCACGCTGTTTGATGAAAACGATAAAGAGCAGATGATTTTCCTTGGTCCAGCAGCGGGTGGTTTGAAAGTAAATGCTAGTCTGCAAGAGATTGTGGTGATCACGCCGTCATCTCCTTTAGGCAAAGCGCTGATAGGGAAAAAGTTAGATGATGAAGTTGAGCTGCTTATCGGTGATAATAAAAAGAGTTATGAAATTATTACTCTGCAATAGGTGCTGAGTATTTTGGAGATATTATGCGTTTTATTTTAGCTTTACTACTACCTTGGTTTCAGTTTTTTACCATTGGACGTCCGTTTGCAGGGATCTTTTGTCTTATATTACAAGTGACTTTGATTGGCTGGATACCTGCCACAATTTGGTCTGTTTACGCATTGAGCCAGTATAAAACAGATCAGAAAATTGATGAAGCGCTAGGTAAACGAACTTAGGCAGTGGATCATTATTGCTAATACGAACACAAACACGTATCGTACTAGCTCGCTGATACGGCCTTGCTAGTGTCTGTCCAATTCATGTTTTTGTGTAGTAGAAGTAGTATGGATAATAGAAGAGAGAATTTTAGTTCACGATTAGGTTTTATTCTGTCAGCCGCAGGTGCAGCAGTGGGCTTAGGCAATATTTGGGGCTTCCCAACACAAGCTGCAAGTAATGGCGGCGGCGCTTTTTTACTGGTTTATCTCTTCTTTATCTTAGTGGTTGCTTTTCCTATGTTAGTTGCAGAATTAGCTATAGGTCGTCATGGTCAAGCTAACCCGGTTGATAGCATGAGATCACTCACTGATAACCCACAAGGCAAAACATTAGGCGCGGCTATTGGCTGGTTAGGGCTGAGTGTGCCAAGTATGGTGTTGGCTTTTTACAGCATTGTCGGTGGCTGGGTCATCTGCTTTGCATTGGGCGCGATTGTGGATGTGGTTGGGATGACTGAGTTAGCTCAGTGGTTCAAAGGTTTCAGCTTAGAACGTAATATTTTTGGTACCATCATTTTTTATGTGTTAACTATTTTAATTGTTCAAGGCGGCGTTAAAAATGGGATTGAAAAGTGGTCAACACGATTGATGCCAGCGCTATTTGTACTGTTTGCTCTGCTATTTGTTTATATCATGACTCAAGCTGGCGCGATGGAAGGGTTGAAGCACTACCTCATACCTGATTTCAGCAAGATTTTTGATCGTAAATTGCTGCTAGCGGCAATGGGACAAGGGTTCTTCTCTTTGACCATTGGTGGTTGCTCAATGTTGGTGTACGGATCGTATCTGAGTAAAAAAGAGAACCTGCCTAAGATGGCAATGAGCGTCACCCTAGTTGACACGGCAGTCGCTTTTATTGCTGGTTTAGTGGTCATGCCAGCCATGTTCGTTGCAATGCAAAAAGGGGTTGAGATCTATGCTCAAGATGGCTCGCTACTGAGCTCTGATACCTTGGTCTTTACTGTGTTGCCAATGATGTTTGATAGCTTAGGTTTACTTGGCCAGCTGTTTGCTATCGTCTTTTTTGTACTATTAACCATTGCGGCGTTAACCTCTTCGATCTCTATGCTTGAGTGTCCGGTTGCTTTAGTTGGGGAGCGCTTTAATACCAAACGCAGCACCACCAGTTGGGTGTTGGGCGGGATCATTGCGCTATTCAGTATCATTATATGTTTTAACTTCAGCCAGATGTTTGGATTAGTAGCAACAATTGCCACTCAATATCTGCAGCCCTTTGCCGCCTTACTTTTCTGCCTGTTCGCCGGTTGGGTATGGAATCGTAACTCAAAAATGAAAGAGCTAGAGCAAGGTAATCCTGACTTTCAAAACAGCCTATTTGGTAAGATTTGGCCGCTGTATGTGAAAGTGGTGTGTCCTATTTTAGTCGCCTCTGTTATCTGGGTTTCATTCTTTTAAGCAAAATGAGGTAAAACAACGCCTTAATGAATTATCGTTAAGGCGTTATTTATAGGTGTGTTGATTTGAATTCGACGGATAAGCCTCTGTATTCTCGATCAACGAAATTGCCTAATCTGCTCGTTATAGTGGTAATCACCCGTTGCGAGTTTTTCCTGCAGTGCCGTTTTATCAATATCAAATGAGCGCACTAAGTTATCAAGATCTGCGTATTCGTCGCGTAATTTCATATTTACAATGCTCATTAACATATGAACATCCATGTTGGAAAAATTGGATAAAGTCATATCGATACCTTAAAAATCAATCCTGATGGTCAGAAATCAACAAATTAGCAGCAGCAAAAGCGGCCTGTTCGCGCACTTCTTTAGCCACATTTTCATTGGATGCGATATCATTTAGTGTCTTGATCACGCAGGTAATTGCTTGGGGGATATACCCTTGATCGCCACTGCCAATTTGAGAGTAGAGTTCACGGATCATGTTGCAACAGTCGTAGACTTTCATTATAAAGCGTTCCTAATAAAAACAGATATCATTACTATATTTGCAGAGTATAAAATTGTACTGCCTAGAATCAAAGCCGTTTCTGTCTCTAATTTTCCGTTATTGCCGTTATGAATTCACTTAACTCTGACATTTGTTGTTTGAATGTTAGCGACAATTAACGGTAATGAATAAGGGAGAAGATGATGCAATTTACTGAGCAAGATAGAGAGGCCCTCTACAATATTTGGATGCCACAAAAGGCAAAAATGCGAATTACTCAGATGGAGATGGCCAAAAAATTGGGACTGACTCAGGTCTGTTTTTCAGATCTGTTGCGTGGTGAAGCGCCTTTAAACATGTCCTATGTTTCAGATTTTTGTCGTTTACTGCATGTTAAACCCGAGTCGATATTACCTTCACTGAAACGTTCTGCATTTTCGGATGGAAAATCGGTCCGTTTGAGTAATCGAATGAGTGTCGATGGCAAGATTCAGAAAGTGTATGTAGAAGGTAACCAAGTGGTGGTTGAGTACATTCATAACGTAATGTAATTTTACTCTTTTTATAGCTTTATCATCGCAGCGGCACAGCCAAACAGTGTCATAATAAAGAGTGCCCACTTCAAGGTTTCAGGTTTTGCTTTAATGGCCATTTTTACGGCTATGTGGGCACCAAACATGGTGCCAAATGCAAGTATTAAACCGGGTAACCATAAGATTAAATCTTCGATAATAAACAGAATAAGAGCGGTAAAAGTAAACACTAACGTGCAGAGCATTTTCAGTGCATTGGCTCTTATTAAGTCATAACGCAGTGAACCAGCAAGGGCTGCAAGCAGTACAAAGCCCACGCCTGCCTGTACAAAACCACCATATACGCCAGCAATGAACAGCCACCACCATGAACTTGGAGTTTGAGATACTTTATTGACTGGGGTGCCAATCTCGGGAGATATCATTGAGGGTTTGACTAATATGATCATTGCCATCAATAGCATGGTGCCAAGCAGAAGAGGTTTTATCCAATCACTAGGGGCATAAGCAGCCCCTGCTGCTCCTATTAACCCACCCACAACAGTAGGTATTAAAATAGGAACTTTGTCACTGCTATCAAGCTTACCGTGCTTTTTAAATCCCACCACTGCAACAATGGATTGCATGAAAACACCGACTCGATTGGTCGCGTTAGCCACATCGGCAGGCATGCCCATGACCATCAAGGCAGGAAGAGTTAAGTTAGAACCGCCTCCTGCTATGGTATTGATGATCCCCGCTAGAAAGCCAGTGATTAGCAACAGAGCCGTTTGAGTCAGCGAAATATCCATTTCATCCTCTTCCTTGTAAAAAAAAGGCAGTGTCGAAACACTGCCTATCTACGGTTAATCTTAGTTAAGATTAACTTAATTGCGCTTTAATATGCTCAACAATGTTGGCTATTTCAACCGCAACTTTGTCACCGTTACGGCGATTTTTGTACTCAAAGTTACCTTCATCCATACTGCGATCTCCGATAACAACGGTGTGAGGAATACCCACCAGTTCGATATCTTTAAACATCACACCTGGACGCTCTTTACGGTCATCGAATAACACTTCGATACCCATAGCGGTCAGTTCAGCGTACAGTTTTTCAGCGGCTTCTTTAACACGCTCTGATTTGTACATGTTCATTGGTACGATAGCCACTTGGAACGGGGCAATTGCTTCAGGCCAGATGATGCCAAACTTATCGTGGTTTTGCTCGATAGCTGATGCGACAACACGTGATACACCAATGCCGTAACAACCCATCTCTAGCATTGCGCTCTTACCATTAGGACCAAGAACGTTACAATTCATTTTCTCTGAGTAGTTCGTTCCTAGCTGGAAGATATGACCCACTTCGATGCCACGTTTAAGAAGAAGCGTACCTTGGCCGCATGGGCTTAAGTCACCTTCAACAACGTTACGTAGATCTTCAATTTGGCCTAGTTCAACATCACGACCCCAGTTAATACCGAAGAGGTGCTTGTCATCAATGTTAGCGCCAGCACCGAAATCACTCATTACTGCCACTGTACGGTCAACGATGAATGGCAGTTTAAGACCAACTGGACCCAGAGAGCCAGGACCTGCGCCAACGAGAGCTCGAATTTCTGCTTCTTCTGCCATTTCTAGTGGAGAAGCGACTTGTGGTAGGTTTTCTGCTTTGATTTCGTTTAGCTCGTGGTCACCACGGATGATAAGCGCAATGATATCGGCATCGACTTCAGCAGACGCTTTAACGAACAGTGTTTTCACTGTTTTCTCGATAGCCAGACCATGCTGCTCTACAAGCTCAGCGATGGTTTTTGCGTTTGGCGTATCAACTTGAGTCATCTCTTGCGTTGGAGCATCAGCTGAATCAGCAGGTGCTAATGCTTCTGCTTTTTCGATATTTGCAGCGTAGTCAGACTCTGAAGAGAAAGCAATTAAGTCTTCGCCACTTTCAGCCAGTACGTGGAACTCGTGAGAGCCACTACCACCAATTGCACCTGTATCTGCAAGAACAGGACGGTAATCAAGGCCCATGCGATCGAATGCTCTGCAGTATGCTTCATGCATCGCTTGGTAAGATTTCTCTAGTCCTTCTTTGTCGATATCAAAGCTGTACGCATCCATCATTAAAAATTCACGTGCACGCATTACACCAAAACGAGGGCGTCTTTCATCGCGGAATTTAGTCTGGATTTGGTACAGGTTCAGAGGAAGCTGTTTGTAAGAGTTTACGTCATTACGTACAAGACTAGTAACAACCTCTTCTGCTGTTGGGCTAAGTACAAACGAACGATCGTGGCGATCACTTAAGCGAAGTAGCTCTGCGCCCATTTTTTCAGAGCGACCAGTCTCTTCCCACAGTTCAAAAGGCTGAACTACGGGCATTAAAGTCTCAACTGCGCCTGCATTATTGATCTCTTGACGAACGATATTTTCAACTTTACGTAGTACACGTAGACCAGTAGGTAGCCAAGTGTATAAACCTGAAGCTAGCTTACGAATCATACCTGCACGTAGCATCAGCTGATGGCTGATAACTTCTGCGTCGTTTGGAGTCTCTTTTAGAGTAGCAAGAAGATAGTTACTGGTACGCATTACTGATATCCGTTTGTTATGGTTAATTTTAGTAAGCCGGAGCTCGATTCAGCCGACTATAATAGCAGTCAAATCCCGTTCTCAAAAGAGGTCAATAGCAGTTACTGTCATTGAATCGTTGTTAACGGTGAATTTCACGTTTAAATCAAATAGGTGAACCGCATACTCTTTCTTGTCGGCTTTCCCTTTTTTGTATGCGGGACGAGGGTCTTGTCCAAGCACCTCTTTGATTACGGCTTCCATGTGTGAGCCTTGCGGGTGCTTATGCAGTTGCTGTTGAGCTGAGATCGAAAAAAGAACCGCTTTGGTTTGCGGCGCATGCTCGGCAAATCCGCCCTCAGCGGTCGGAATGCTGTCTGAGTAGGGAATATAGGGTTTAATATCAACGATGGGAGTGCCGTCGACCAAATCAACGCTACCAAGTTCTAAGTATGTCTGTGCACCTTGTTGGGTAACTCCCCGCAGTTCAACCGCCGACATACCGATGCCATTAGGGCGAAATGTAGCGCGTGAGGCGAATACACCGACTCGTTCGTTACCGCCTAAGCGCGGTGGACGCACTGTCGGTCGCCAGCCAGCTTCAAGGTTTTTATCAAACAAAAACAGCAGCCACAGATGAGAAAACTGCTCAATACCTCGTACCGCTTCTGGGGTGTTCGCTTCACCAGTGAGTTCGACTCGTGCAGTTGCACTAGGAGCGAGCCTTGGTTGACGCGGCACGGCAAACTTCTCTTTGTAGGGAGAGTGGATGACGCCAATGGGTTCGATTGAGTAGTTCATGGTATTTAGGCTCGAATCTTAAGATGGGGAGATTCTAGCATGAATTTATCGCTCACTTATTGATAGCTATTCTCATCCCCTTACTTTAATGTTATGTTATAACGTAACATCAAAGTGTTTTTAAGTTGGAGACAGTAGTGAAAAAATCAATTCATCCAAAATATCGAACTGTGATATTTCATGATACCAGTGTGGACGAGTATTTCGTGGTTGGCTCAACGTTAACCACAGACAGGACGATTACTTGGAAAGATGGCAAAGAATATCCTTACATGACGTTAGATACCTCTTCTGCATCACACCCTTTTTATACTGGTAAACAAAGAGTGGCGACGACGGAAGGAAGAGTCGCTGATTTTTCTCGCCGATTTGGTTCTATGATAGGAAAAAAATAATGAAGGTATTAAGTTCTTTAAAGAGTGCAAAAAATCGTCATAGGGATTGCCAAATAATCAGACGAAAAGGGAGAGTATTTGTGATTTGTAAATCCAACCCAAGGTTTAAAGCAGTACAAGGGAAAAAGAAAAAATAGGATAAAAAAAGGTTGGCTATCAAGGCCAACCTTTTTATTTGGGGTGCAAGGTGTTACCAGCCTTTTACGATACCGCCATTAAAGGTATCAAATGCCGCTTGGTAAACTTCTTCTGTTTGATACGCTTTTACGAAGTTCTGTACGTTTTCAGCATTCACATTATCTTCACGTGCCACAATCAAGTTAACGTATGGTGACTCTTTACTTTCAACAAAGATGCCATCTTTTTCAGGTGTTAAATTGATGCTGCTTGCATAAGTTGTATTGATAATGGATAGAGCAACATCATCTAAAGAGCGTGGAAGCTGCGCGGCATCCAATTCGATTATCTCGATATTTTTTGGATTGGTTGCGATATCACGAACGGTTGCTGAAAGGCCAGCTCCCTCTTTAAGAGTGATTAGACCTTGCTGTTCAAGTAGGATCAATGAGCGACCAAGATTTGTTGGATCGTTTGGTACCGCTATACGAGCGCCTTCTTGAATCTCATCGACACTGGTCACTTGCTTAGAGTAACCCGCAATTGGATAAACAAAGGTGTTACCTGCAATTTTCAGTTTGTAACCACGATCAATGGTCTGTTGATCTAAGTAAGGTTTATGTTGGAATGCGTTGATATCCACAGAACCATCATCGAGGGCTGCATTTGGTGTGACATAATCAGTAAATGTCACCAGTTCAACATCAAGGTCAAACTTTTCTTTAGCGACTTTTGCTGCCACTTCGGCAACTTGCGCTTCGGCACCCGCCATTACAGCGACTTTGATTTTATTAGAATCTGTTTTGTTTTCACCACAGCCAGTTAATGCCAGTAGAGAGGCAAGGCCAGCAATAGTTGCTAATTTTTTAAACGTTAATTTCATTGTTATTTCCTTATAGTAAATCGATTGCAAACTGTTTATCTATGATCCACTCGGCGTGCAATAGTGTCGCCAACTGATTGAATAATTTGAACTAAAATTATTAGCATAACGACAGTAACGGCCATTATGGATAACTCATATCGGTGGAAGCCGTAACGAATGGCAACGTCGCCTAAACCACCTCCACCAACGGTTCCGGCCATTGCTGAATAACTTACCAAGGTTACTAATGTAATTGTCACTGAATTGACAATTGTTGGTAAAGCTTCTGGCAATAACACTCGATTGATGATTTGCAGTGGCGTTGCCCCCATTGCTTGTGCCGCTTCAACTAACCCAGCAGGTACTTCGATTAATGCGCCTTCGATTAAGCGAGCAACAAATGGAATAGCACCAATGGTTAAAGGGACAATCGCTGCCGTGGTACCGATAAAGCTACCAACCAGCAGTTTTGTTAATGGAATAATGGCGACCATCAACACTAAAAATGGCACAGAACGTCCGACATTTACTACTGCGCCCAATAATTTATTCATTTTTACATTTTCAAGCAGTCCGCCTTTTTTCGATGTGTGTAACACCACACCCAGAGGAATACCGATGGCAAAACCAACAACACCTGAAACAAAAACCATATAGAGCGTTTGCCAAGTAGCCTTGAGTAATAATCCGCTATTTTGATTTAACCAATCTAAAATAAGATCAAAGGACATAACCGAGTACCTCTACTTTTACTTGATGCTGTAGCAAAAATGACAGTGCTTGTTGAGTGGATGATTCATCTCCATAAAATTCTGCCAGTAATAGGCCAAATTTAACGCCGCCAGCGTAATCGATATCAGAGCTTAAAATAGCGATATCGATGTTGAAATTTCGTGAGATTTGACTGATTAATGGGGCATCAACCGTAGCGCCGGTAAACTCCAAACGAACTAATGGGAAGCTACCATTCACACGGGTTGAGTTTAGACGCTCTTGATAGTCAGCTGGGATGGATAAGTCCAATGTAGAACGAATGAACGCTTTGGCTAAATCCGTCTTAGGGTGTGCAAAAATATCCCCAACGCTGCCTTTCTCAACTAACTCACCATCGCCGATAATAGCGACTTGATGACAGATTTTTTTCACCACATTCATTTCGTGAGTAATTAATAAGATGGTGATATTGAGGCTTTTATTGATCTTTTTAATCAGCTGTAAAATAGATTGGGTAGTGGCAGGATCCAATGCACTGGTTGCTTCATCGCATAGCAGAACTTTGGGATCGGATGAGAGTGCGCGAGCAATAGCGACACGCTGTTTCTGCTCACCACTTAAATTAGCTGGGTAAGTATCTCGTTTATCCTCTAAGCCAACCAAAGCTAATAAGCTAGATACTTTCTTTTCGATTTCACTTGCTGACTTCCCTGCGAGCTCTAGTGGCAGCGCCACATTGGCAAATACGGTTCGTGAAGAGAGAAGATTAAAGTGCTGAAATATCATGCCGATGTTTCGACGAGCCTGACATAACTGATGATTTGACAGTGTCGTTAGATCAACACCGTCAACAATGATGGTTCCTTGGGTTGGTCGCTCTAACATATTGACACAACGAATCAGAGTGCTTTTTCCAGCACCTGACGAGCCGATAACACCAAAAATAGTGCCTTGTAGGACGTTTAGATTGATACCTTTTAGGGCATGGATCTCTTTCGTCCCTTGGTAAAAAACCTTATTAACCTGATTTATTTCAATCATCAATAACCTTTGTTTCATTCTATTTCACAATTAGTGTGATGCTAGTTGCTCATGATAATTATGTCAATGGATATTTTTACGTCTAGATGTTTAGACGTCTATTTTTAACTGATGAACCTGAGTATACACAGTGTTATAATTTATTCAATTACCTTTTATAGAGTGTTTAATTTTGTCTAAACCAGCGATTTTTATTGATAGAGATGGCGTAATCAACGTCGATCACGGTTATGTACATAAAGTGGACGATTTTGAGTTTGTAGAGGGCGTATTTGATGCGACGAAACAGCTTAAATCGATGGATTATCAATTGGTGGTGGTGACCAACCAGTCTGGCATTGCTCGAGGCATGTTCTCTGAAGATGCTTTTATTCGTTTGACTGAGTGGATGGATTGGAACTTTGAGGACAACGGTGTTGAATTGGACGGTATCTACTACTGTCCTCACCATGCTGAAAAAGGGATAGGAAAATACAAAGAGGCGTGTGACTGTCGTAAACCGAATCCTGGTATGTTGATTACCGCGCAAAGCTTTTTAGATATTGATATGGAAAACTCCATCATGATCGGTGACAAAGCTGAAGACATGATGGCAGCAGAGGCTGCCGGGGTTGGTACCAAGATTTTAGTTCGTACTGGAAAAGCGATCACTGAGCAGGGGGAGTCACTAGCAGATGTCGTGCTCGATAGCATCGCTAAAGTTCCCGCTTATGTTGCGGAATATAAATAACGTCCAATCAATTTTGTTCAAACCAATCAATCGTATTGGTTTGAACAACTCAAAAACCATCAGATAAGTTGAGTCTCAGCCTCTTTTACGCTATCAATTAACTATGAGTTAAAAAATGTAATTTTATCCTACTGAAGGATATGAGGATTATTGTTACCGAATGCTTGGTTATCTGTTTCGTCGTGCTCTTTTAGTTATCCCTACCTTCATTGGTATCACCCTGATGATATTTACCTTAACTCGCTTTGTTCCCGGTGGGCCTGTTGAAAGGGTATTGCTCAGTATGCAAATGCAGGGCTCTTCTGAAATTTCAGGTGGCAGCATCAGTGTTACTGAGGGTAATAATGCGTTATCAGCCGGACAAATTGCGGAGTTAAATGCGTTTTATGGTTTAGATAAACCAGTTTTTGAAGCTTATGTCGATTGGTTCGGTAAATTAGTGACTCTTAATTTAGGAGAGTCGACCCGTTATTACGAGCCGGTGATCGATATGATCAGTGAGCGTTTACCAGTATCACTTTTTTACGGAGTGTCTACGTTTCTTATTAGTTACCTTATCTCTATACCACTCGGTTATGCCAAAGCATTAAAGCATGGCAGCCTACTTGATGCCTCTAGTTCAATCTTGATTTTTGTTGGTTACGCACTGCCCGGTTACGTCATTGGCGTGCTGCTGATCACCCTATTTGGTTATCAATTAGAGTGGTTCCCCATGGGCGGTTTTGTCGGAGATGAATTTGATGATTTAGCTTGGTTCGAGCAAATTAAAGACATTCTTTGGCACGCTATTCTTCCACTCACCTGTTACTTGATAGGTGATTTTGCTCTGTTAACCATGACAATGAAGAACAATTTAATGGAGAACCTAGCTTCGGACTACGTTCGAACCGCCATTGCTAAAGGCTTGCCATTTCGAACTGCAGTGCGAAAACACGCACTGCGTAACAGCTTGATTCCTGTGGCTAGCCACTTTGGTAACTCGTTGATGTTCTTCATGACTGGATCTTTTTTGATTGAGGTGATTTTCAACATTGATGGTATTGGCCTGCTCGGTTATGAGGCGATCATGGAGAGAGATTATCCCGTTGTAATGGGGATTTTTGCGATTAATGCAATGATGTTGATGGTGGGAAATATCCTCTCAGATGTCTGTGTTGCTCTTGTTGATCCTCGCGTCAAGTTTGGAGATTAATATGATGTTTATCAATAAAATGAGCCCACTGACTCAAAAAAAAATCCAACGGTTTAAAGCGATAAAAAGGGGTTACTGGTCGTTTATTATTTTGATGATACTGCTATTAATGACTTGTTTTGCTGAGTTGTTGGTGAACAGTCGAGCCATCGTCGTTCAATATCAAGGCCAATGGTATTTCCCAACTTACAGCACAATGAATTCGGGCAATACTTTTGATTTAGGCTACCAGCATGAAACCGACTATCGAGATTTGTCTAAGCGTTTTGAACAAGAAAATCAGGGGGATATGGTTATTATGCCATTGATTCCTTGGAACCCTTTTGAGCAAGACTTTAGTGGTGATGATTATCCACCTACCGCGCCCTCGGCAGAAGCTCGACACTATTTGGGCACGGATACCATAGGGCGCGACATTGTGTCTCGTCTCTTTTATGGTTTTAGAATCGCGATGGGTTTTGCGTTAATTGCTTTGACCATCTCTTATGCCATCGGGGTCACAGTAGGCTGTGCGATGGGCTTTTGGGGGGGTAAGTTTGATCTGATTTTTCAACGTTTTATTGAAGTTTGGTCTATGGTGCCTTTTTTGTACGTCATCATGATTTTGGTATCAATAATCAAGCCGAGTTTTATGTTGTTTACTATGATTAATGTAATGTTCGGCTGGATGGGCATGACTTGGTACATGCGAACCATGACTTATAAAGAGAAAGCTCGAGAATATGTCATGGCGGCTAAAGCGCTTGGTGCCTCTAATTGGCGTATTATTTTTCATCATATATTGCCCAATACCATGGTCATCATTGTGACACTGGCTCCTTTTACCATTGTGGCCAATATTACAGCATTGACAGCATTAGATTATCTGGGGCTTGGTTTGATGCCCCCGACACCAAGTTGGGGTGAGTTACTGCAACAAGGAAAATCAAATTTAGATTCGCCATGGATAGCCACCTCTGTGGTTGCTGCAATAGTGAGTGTATTGATCATGGTCACTTTTATTGGTGAAGGGATCCGAGAGGCTTTTGATCCAAAGAAATACACAAGATATAACTAAGTTTATAAGCAGGTGACTCCTTCTGTTTAATGATTTGAAAAGGATGCAAACATGAACAAACTGACATTATTATCGCTCTCTGCTGCGCTCTCTTTAATGGGGGTATGGTCGTCAATCACCCACAGCGCAACGTTGCCTGATAATTTGAACTGGCAAAGCAATACCAATGATCCGGTATTCTCCTCACCGAACGCGATTTTTGGGGGAACCTACCGCACGTATACGAATAGCTTCCCGCAAAGCTTTAGAACAGTAGGCCCTGATTCGAACGGCTCATTTAGAGCTTGGTTATTAGGAGATGCAAGCTCGCTACTTGATAAACACCCCAATAGCAATAATTGGTACGCTTCGTTAGCGACCTCTTGGGCTTATGGTGATGATAATAAAACCGTCTACTTTAAGTTAAACCCCAAAGCGAAGTGGAGCGATGGTGAACCCGTTACTGCTAAAGATTTTACTTTTTTACTCACTTTGATGCGCTCCAAAGACATTGTTGCACCTTGGTATAATGAATTTTATCGTACGGAGGTGAGTGACATTATTGTGTTTGACCCACTGACTATCGCTGTGGTTTCAGGTAAAGAGCACAACCGTGATGAATTGATGGATTACACCAATTTATCGCCTCGACCAGCACACTTTTATGCCAATCCTAAAGTGGATAAAAACAGTGATGGAATTGATGATAACTTTGTCCGTCGTTACAACTTTAAACCTGAGCCTGTAACTGGCCCTTATTACATTGATAAGATAAAAAAAGGCAAAAAAATAACGCTAAAACACGTTGGAAAGTCGTGGTGGGGTTATGACAATCCCTATTACCAACATCGCTTTAATGTGCAGAAAATCGAAATTAAAGTTATTCGAGATGCCGATATCGCTTTTAAGCATTTTGAAAAAGGAAATATAGATTCATTCAGCATTGTTCGACCTGATTTATGGCACAAAAAAGCAACAGGAAAAAAATACGATGCAGGGTATATCCACAAAGCGTGGGTGTTTAATCAAGCTCCCGTCGGCGCTGGTGGTATGTGGTTAAATACGGCTAAACCGTTATTGAATAATATCGATGTGCGTAAAGGGATTATGCACGCGACTGATTACGATACCATGTTGGAAAAAGTGCTGCGTGGAGACTATATACGAAAACCCAATGGGATGGGATTTGGTCACGGTGATTACGACAATAGCTCGATTTCAGCCACCGCCTTTGATGCCAATAAAGCGATAGGTTATTTTGAAAAAGCAGGTTTTGATATCGTAGGGCCAGATGGCATACGCGTTAATGAAAAAGGTCAAAAACTGAGTTTTGCTGTGACTTACTCTCAACAGGCGCACACGCCAAGGTTAGCGGTGTTAAGAGAGCGAGCGAAGTTGGCAGGTCTTGATTTTGAGCTCAATCTGATTGATGGTTCTAGTATGTTTAAGTATGTACTGGAGAACAAACATGATATCTCTTTTCACAGTATGGGCACTTCAGATATCCCAGCTTATTGGGAGTATTTCCACTCTGAAAATGCCAATAAGCCGCAGACTAACCACTTTACCAACTACTCCACGGTTGAGTTAGATAACATGATCATGGCATTTAAGTCAGAGTTTGATATCGAGAAGAAAAAACAGCTCTCGCGTGACATTCAAAAAGTGGTGGCTGAAGCCAATCTTATTGTTCCTGGTTACATGGTGCCATATGCGCGTGAAGCCTATTGGCGTTGGATGAAACTGCCTGAAAATATCGCCACCAAACGAACCGGTTATCTGTTTCATGGGTGGGGGTTTACGCAGACCATGAGTGCTTTTTGGATTGATGATAACAGTAAAAAAGAGACTAAAATCGCGATAAAAAGCGGCAAGACATTCACTCCGGTCACACTGATCGATGATACCTATAAAGTGAAAAATTAGAATTAAAATAAAGATATAGGGTTGATTTATGGTCGATGCAGTACTTTCAGTGAGCGATCTGGTGACTGAGTTTATCACTGATGACGGCGTAGTGCGGGTGTTAGATGGTGTAAGCTTTGATGTACTTAAGGGTAAAACATTGGGCATTGTTGGCGAGTCAGGGTGTGGGAAAAGCGTCACTGCAATGTCTATTATGGGGCTGTTACCTAAACCCTATGGCAATGTTGTTGCTGGCGAGATCATCTATCAACAGAAAAACTTAGTGACATTAAGTGTTGATGAGTTGCATAAAATGCGCGGTAATCGGATTGCTATGATTTTTCAGGATCCGATGACAGCACTTAATCCTGTGCATACGATTGGAAAACAGTTGATTGAGGTGTTGCAGCTTCATCGCAGTCACTTGTCGAAAAAACAGCATTTTCAACAAGCCATCGACATGTTAGAGAAGGTAGGCATACCTTCACCAGAGTCTCGCATTCTAGAGTACCCCCATACGTTATCAGGTGGTATGAGGCAGCGAGTAATGATCGCGATGGCGTTGGCCTGTAAACCGGATATTTTGATTTGTGATGAACCGACAACGGCACTGGATGTCACGATTCAATCTCAAATTTTAGAATTAATGAGAAGCTTGCAACATGAGACGGGTATGTCGATCATCTTTATTACCCACGATTTAGGTGTGGTAGCCGAGATGTGTGATGATGTCGTCGTGATGTACGCAGGTAAGGTAGTGGAGAAAGCGGACATTATGACCCTGTTTGATTCACCGCAACATCCTTATACACAAGGTCTGATGGCTTCTATGCCAAATTTATCAATAAAACCTAAATCAAAACTTGAGACGATCAGTGGCAATGTACCATCACTGGATGAAATGCCTGTGGGCTGTCGATTTTCTACCCGCTGTAAATATAGACAACCTCTATGCGACGCCCACTCTCCTGAAAGTAAGATGATATCTGAGGGCCACTACTCAAGCTGCCACTTTATTGGTCAGTTAAGTTTATCCGAACAGGAAGTGAATGCATGAGTGAGCTACTAAGAGTTGAAGGGTTAAAACAGCACTTTGTTTCTGGTAAGGGAATTTTAAAATCAGGATACACTGTGCACGCCGTTGATGGGGTTTCGTTTTCACTAAAAAAAGGGGAGACATTAGGATTAGTCGGTGAGTCGGGCTGCGGAAAAAGTACCCTCGGACGTTCAATTCTTAAATTATTTGAGCCAACTGCAGGAAAAGTCATTTTTGAGGGGAGAGATATTACCAATCTTCCAGCGAAAGAGATTCGTTCTTTACGCCAAGAGATGCAGATCATTTTTCAAGATCCGACTGAGTCACTAAACCCTAGGCATACGATTGAGATGATTCTTGTTGAGCCTTTTATTATTCATAATATTGGCACTGCTGAACAACGAAAGCGATGGGTTAACGAACTGCTGGTTAAAGTTGGTCTGTCAGAGTCTGCTGCGTCAAAGTATCCTCATGAGTTTTCAGGAGGACAGAAACAACGAATAGGAATAGCCAGAGCGATAGCGCTTAAGCCTAAGTTGATTGTTTGTGATGAGTCAGTATCTGCATTGGATGTATCGGTACAGGCTCAAATTTTGAACCTGTTGCTTAAGCTACAACAAGATTTAGCGTTAACGCTTATTTTTATCTCTCACGATCTCTCTGTGGTGCGCCATATTTCAGACAAAGTGGCAGTGATGTATTTAGGCAAGATTGTGGAGTACGGCGATGCCGAATGTATCTATCAATCGCCAAAGCACCCTTATACTCAAGCGTTATTATCGGCGATTCCTATTAATCATCCCAAGTTCAGAGGGAGACAACGAATCTTTTTAACCGGAGATGTACCTTCTCCAATTAACCTCCCTAAAGGTTGCCGTTTCTATTCACGGTGTCTGAAAGCAGAAAAAAAATGTCAACAGCAAACACCACCAACGGTTTCTATTATTGACGGGATACACGACGTTACTTGTCACCTTTACTCATAGGAGAGCTGATGAGATATTTTTTGATTATGATATTAATGTTCACTCTATTTGGTTGTGAAAGCCGTATGGGTAGCGAGCCTGAGCCTGACAACTTTCAAATGTTATCATGCTTAACTGGTGAAGAGTTTTTGATCACTTATGTTGATAAAGAGACAGTGGTTTTAATGGCCGTGTCATCGGAGATCACGTTAATAAAAACCGAAAGCGCATCTGGCAGTAAATATCTCTCTGAGCAAGGGGATCTTTTCTGGCAAAAAGGGAGTGAATCACTACTGCAACTCAATGGACAAGTTGAGCAGCAGTGTAAACTTAATTAAGGTTTATGTTTAAAAGACTTTAGCTATAAGTTTAATTTTGTTTCTAAATGAAGTTCAAAAGAGCGTTGAATGTGCTCTTTTGCTGCTGTTGCCGCACCTTCTGGATCTCGTTTTTTGATGGCATCAACGATTTTTTTATGTTCTTTGTGCAGCGTTTCTGGCCTACCTTCAGGGATATATTTACTGCCACGCAATAGAGCCATTGAGTCGGACAGAGAGTTATAAACTTTCATTAAAAAACGGTTGTGGGCGCTTTGGTAAATAGTATGGTGAAGTTCCCAGTTTATTTGATTTAAAGCACGGTGATCATCAGCAGATTCTTCTGCTCGTTTAAGAAGATACTCCATAGTGGAAATTTCAGCATCAGACGCTGATTTTGCTGCAAATTGAGCGGCAATCGATTCTAGTTGCTGCCTTAACTCATATAATTCTGCGACTTCTTGGTGGTTTAACTCCGTAACAACCGCGCCTCTTTGGGGTTCAATGGTTAATCGTCCTTCTGATTGTAATCTCCTAAATGCTTCCCTTACTGGAGTTCGACTTACATTCAACTCTTGGGTTATTTCAGATTCACGAATGCGCTCACCGGGGTGATATTTCCCCTCTCTGATTGCTTTAAGCACTTCAAGATAAACGTGTTCCCCGAGTGACGCAGCTTTAGTTGGTGTATCTTTTGATGGTGAGATACTGCTTTTGTGAGTCATAAAGTGTCTCTGTATTTGTATTTTTTCTTATAGACTAAGATGTTAACAGCCTGTTTTTATAATGAAAGAAAAAAGAGACAGTAATTACTATCTCTTTTAATGTTAAATCATCTGTTAACCAGCTCTGATATCTCTATGATATATCTTTGTCGGATATTTTCATGTACTGAGTCGATACAGACTTTGGTATAGCAGGGGCTGAATCTGGGATGCAGATCACATCGGTTGTGTTTACCTAAATCGGGTGACGTATAGTAACTGCCAATATTGTAACGAATATTTTTTTCAGTATTGTACAAAATTAGAAAGCGTTCGTTAGTCTCTGCATCTGGATAAGTATCTGAAAGCAACCACTTCCCGTCAGCCGAGTAGGTCATGTGGCCATTTTCAGTTAAGCATTCTTGGCCTATAATCTCGACGCTATTATCGTTGATATTATATAAGTGATAGTTAATTTGGTTATCGTGTGGCCCCCAAACCATAATTGATGTGTTATTTTTCCATACTGGGTGAGAGATTTGATATTCAGATTTTTCATAATCAAATGTGCCTACTGCTTTAATATCAAAGCCTTTTTCTAATTGAGGAAGAGGATGATCAGAGCATTCGTGCAGTCGTAGATCGGTTCCATCAGGCTTCATTGAGAAAAGGCGATGAATAAAACAGGTTTCATCCTCTACACGTTCAGTCCAGCGGTGAATAAACAGAAAACGGCTAGAGTTTGGGTTGATTTCAAGATGAGTGACCCAATGAATAGCTTTTTTCATGGAAGCGGTTGGCTGAAGCTGGGTTAGATCATAGAGGCTTAAAATTAACTCTGTTTCACCAGTATCGATATTCATATTATAAATGCCATCATTTTCCGGTGCTAACTCAAGTTCAGGTTCATTCTGCGTAGCACAATAGCCGATGGTTTTATGGGTAACTTCAAAACGTGAATAGTTAACACATAGAGCGTATTCACTATTAGGGGCAACAACATAAATAGGCAGTGGTAGTTTTCTCTCCTCTTTAGTGTCTACATTGATAATGGTAGAACAGAAGTCAGGATAAACAGTGCCTTCACCATTTTCAGTACGGCTATTGTATATAATGTGTCGCCCTTGTTTTCCTTCTAACCACTGAAGTTGACAACCCATTTGCCAGTTCCAAGTTGTAGTGGTTCCTATTGGGTAGTATTTATCATTGTCTTCAATATCAAAAAATCCTATTTCAGCGATTTCGTTGCCAGTAAGATCGCCAGTAAGCATATCAACACGATTAGCCAGGAAATAACGGCCAGTTCTGTCCCATACATTTTTATTGTAATAGCCAAAAAAGTGATGTTTGTTACCAGTTCCAACGCGCCTAGTGGGACAAAAATAGTTGATTGCCGGGATTGTATTCATACTAAGTCTCTTTAATTCAATTTGAAATTATTGTTCAAGTGATTTTGCACTATTTTTATGTTGCATAATTCCTTTATAAAGGGAGTAAATGCATAGTACTAAAATGATGAGAGATATTGGTCTAGTGATCAGTTGCAGCGCAAAAGCACTGACATCATTCTGTACTAATGAAAGTGAACGAGCTAACTCTCCTTCGGCCATGGTGCCTAATACCAAACCTAAAACCATAGGTGCTCGTGGAATCTGCATAATCTGCATAACAAACCCGATGGCCCCAATGCAAAGCATCATGAAAATGTCATCTAGGGAGCCTCTAATCGAATAGGCACCAATAACGGCCAAAGCCATGATGACAGCAGCAAGAATAGAGTGAGGAATATGTATTACCCGAGCACAATATTTTGCAACGAGCAGTCCAACAGGTACAAACAGAAGGTTGGCAACAATTAAACTTAAAATGAAGCTGTAAGTGATATCTGCATTTACGGTGAATAAATCAGCTCCAGGTCGCAGTCCATGGATCATTAGCCCACCCAACAGAACCGCAGTAACAGGGTTTCCAGGGATCCCTAGGGTAAGTAGAGGAATTAAGGTTCCACCAGTGACCGCATTGTTGGCCGTTTCACTGGCGATAAGTCCTTCAGAAGAGCCTTTACCAAATTTTTCAGGTCGCTTTGATGCTCGCTTAGCCGCGTCATAAGATAAAATGCCACCAACGCTGCAGCCTACTCCGGGAATGATCCCTATAATCACGCCAATGGTACTTGAGCGGAGTATATTTAATTTTTGCTTTAAAAAAATGGGAAGAAATTGAAAAGGACTTTTATTATCCAGTTGAACAGATTGGTTGTTTTGCGATTTTCTTCCTGCAACGATATTGACCACTTCTGGAATGGAGTACAAACCGATCAAAGAGACAATCAGAGGAATACCATCAAACATAGAGGGCAGGCCAAATGTGAAGCGCATTTCTCCAGTAAGAGGGTGGCTACCAATCGTTGCTAATAGCAGTCCAAGTGCGCCTGCAATGAGCCCTTTTTCAATAGCACCTGCCGAGAGTGAAGCAATGACGGTTATACCAAAAACGGCCAGTAAAAAGTATTCTGGTGAGCCAAACATCAGTGATAATTCCGCCAAAAGAGGGGCAATAAGCAGTAAAGCTAATACACTGACCAAACCGCCAATACAAGATGCGAATGTCGCCAAAGAGAGTGCCTTGGTCGACTCGCCACTTTTAGACATGGGGTAACCGTCTAATAGTGTTGCTACCGCAGCGGATGTGCCTGGTATGTTGAGTAAAATAGCGCTGATAGAACCACTGTATGTTGACGCGACATAGATACCGCCTAACATAGCTAACCCAACTTGAGGGGGCATTGAAAATGTGACAGGTATGAGCAAGGCGACTGCCATTGTGCTGGTTAACCCCGGAAGAATCCCTATCATTACGCCTGCAATAACCCCAGCGGCTATCGCTGCGATCATATAAACGTCCATTAAGGTGCTAAATCCAATAATTAAATTATCAAGCATAATGATTCCTAACTAGTCATTAATAGAAAAGATAACTTTCAGGACGGGCGACGGCCAAAAGTTCAAAAAAGATTGCGTATAAAGAAGCAGTAAAAGCGAATGAGATAACGATGACTTTGATAGGCTTTTGATATCCCAGCGTCCAGATGGTTGCGCATAAAAAGATAAAGGTGGCTATTTCGTAGTTGACTAACTTAGTTAGTAATACATAAAAAACGATGGATCCAAAAACTAATGCCGCTGCTTTTATCTGTTTAACATCCTCAGCTTCTAAACCTTCTGTTTTGTCAGTTGGGGAGTCGATTTTTCTTATTAATAATAAGGTCGATAATATGAGCATAAACACAATTAGAGCGAGAGGAAAATAAGAGGACTCTATTGAATAGCTAAGCGCAGCAATACCTGAAATAACAGATATTATTATGGTAGCCAGTGCGGTAATAGTATCTTTATTGATGATTTTCATCATTCCTCTCTCTTTTATTGATTAATGATTTTTACTTAATTAGATCTATATATTGCTTAACTGATTTTGAACTTGTTTTTAAATAAGCATCAAAATCTTTAGCATTCATATACATAAGAGGCATTCCAATTTTATCTGCATGAGCGATGAACTTTTCATCTTGCATTACTTTGGCAAACGCATTTTCTAATAACAGTTTGTTCTCTGCACTCATTCCTTTTGGTACAGCAATACCTCTAATTGATGCGCCAACTGGAGGTACGGTTATGCCAGTGGCCTCTTTAATCGTTGGAACACTTGGAAGGTATGGAAAGCGTGTATTGGAAAATACGGCAAGCACTCTTAATTTTCCATTTCTTACATGATTGGCTGCGCTACTTGCTGAAGGTATCGAAGCTATGACTTGACTTCCCAGCGTGGCCGTAACAGCAGGGCCTGATCCATTAAAAGGAACAAAATTAAACTTCACATCTAATTTATCTTCAGCTACAACCAGTTGCAGCTGGTTATTGGATTGTGGACCATCTCCCCCAATGTTTATTTTCCCTGGAAATTTTTTAGCGTCATCCAATAGCTGTTGTAGAGTTTGATACTTGCTATCTGCTTTTACTGCGATAACGACTGGGTCTAATTGGATATTAGCAATGGCTTCAAAGTCTGATATTTCATAAGGAACATTCTTTCTAAGCATTTTGACCATCTGTAAAGATGGTAGGTTTATAAACCCAATTTTATAACCATCATTCTTGGCCTTAGCAAGTGAAGTAAACCCAATTTGTCCCCCAGCACCAGGTTTGTTTTGAATAATCAAACGCTGTCCTAAGTACGGTTCTACATATTTGGCAATAAGGCGAGCTGCAGTGTCTGTCCCTCCTCCAGCTGAGTATGCTACGGTCATCGTGACCGGTTTTTTCGGGAAGTCAGTGGCAGCATTTACAGTGGTTAAAATAGATGAACTTAAAATGAGCGAAGCTAGTGTAACTAGAGTCCGTTTGATCTGATTTTGCATGGACCATCTCCTTGGTAAAATGATTTAGTCATGATATGGGCGCTACAACATTTATTCGCTCATAAATCTAGTTGTCTTGTTTTGTACTTAAATGTATACCATCAAGAACATTTTGTTAGAAGTGAAATGTTGCATTTATGTTACTTAGATCACGAGGAGTCTATTTTTTATCATTAGGTGGGTGCACAGAGAGGTGAAGCAGCAAGTAATGCTGCTTATCGATGAAGTTTAATATTTATGGGTGTGAACGAGGCTATGAACCGTAAGTAACGACATAACGGGTTGGTTTATGATTCATGGCTAAAACAATATTGAGGATGATGGCGCCAAGGACAGAGACAAACAGTAACCATGGGGTCACAAAGAAGAACGAGAACATCAAAATAGTGCAATCTAATGCCATTTGAGTTTTCCCCATCGGGATACCAAACTTGTCCTGAATGCTGAGGCAAAGAATATTAAACCCACCCAAACTTGAGCGGTGTCGAATTAATATTAGTAATCCTAACCCCACCAATAATCCCCCCGTAACCCCGCTGAAAATTGGATTTATATGAGACACTGAGATGAATAGATGTAAATTATCGACAAAAATGGAAACAACGGCGCATGAAAAGACCGAATTAATAACAAATTGTCGACCAAATCGAAACCATCCTAAAATTAAAAATGGAATATTTAGAGTAAAGTATATAAATCCAAAGCTGCCAGACGTGAGTTGTGCAATTAGTAACGCTAAACCCGCTGTACCTCCAGTGATTAAGTTTGCAGACTGTAGAAAGAATAAGCCTAACGCAACAAAAAATGTTCCGGTAATAATGGCGATAAAATCATCCTTAACTGTATGTTTGTTCATGTGTTTAATGCCTAAGTGTTAATTTTGTAAATAATAAATGTGACGTTATTTTAAAGGATAAAATGGCTGGGTAAAGAGGCGTGAGAATTTAGGTTAATAACTCTGTATTTTTCTGTTTACAGGCTGTAAAGTTTAGATGCGTAGAGTTAGTTGCAAATAAAGCATTAGTTTTTTTCATGATAAATGTGATGATTCAACAAGAAAATAACAAAAAAGTATGAGATATATACTACCTCAGAGCGTTCAATTTAGGTAGAATACGCTCTCTTTAAACCAGAGACGAAACCGTTTGCTTTTGTCAGGGAACGATTTGTAAATATTATCTGATTCAGGAGATACAGATGCTTAAGCGTGACATGAATATCGCAGATTACGATGCGGAACTATATGCAGCCATTCAGGATGAAACTCAACGTCAAGAAGAGCACATCGAACTGATCGCTTCAGAAAACTATACAAGCCCACGTGTCATGGAAGCTCAAGGTACACAGCTAACGAATAAATACGCGGAAGGTTACCCTGGTAAGCGTTATTACGGTGGCTGTGAACACGTAGATAAAGTAGAGCAATTTGCTATTGATCGTGCTTGTGAGTTGTTTGGCGCTAAATACGCTAACGTTCAACCGCATTCTGGCTCTCAAGCGAACAATGCTGTGTACATGGCACTACTAAAGCCTGGCGATACCGTTCTTGGTATGAGCTTAGCGCACGGCGGCCACCTTACTCACGGCTCACCAGTAAACTTCTCTGGTAAACTGTATAACATTATCCCTTACGGTATCGATGAAGCGGGTCAAATTGATTACGCTGAAATGGAAGCGTTAGCGATTGAACACAAACCTAAGATGATTATCGGCGGCTTCTCTGCTTACTCTCAAATTGTTGATTGGGCACGTATGCGCGAAATCGCAGACAAAGTAGGCGCTTACTTCTTCGTTGATATGGCTCACGTAGCAGGTTTGATTGCCGCGGGTGTTTACCCTAACCCAGTGCCACGCGCACACGTTGTAACCACAACAACTCATAAGACACTTGCTGGACCACGTGGTGGTTTGATTTTGTCTAATGAAGGCGACGATTTTTACAAGAAGTTGAACTCAGCTGTCTTCCCTGGTGGACAAGGCGGCCCTCTAATGCACGTAATCGCAGCGAAAGCGGTTGCCTTTAAAGAAGCACTAGAACCTGAGTTTACTGTATACCAGCAGCATGTTGTTAAAAATGCACAAGCAATGGTTGCCGCATTCATTGCTCGCGGTTACAAAATTGTATCTGGTTCAACTGAGAACCACCTGTTCCTTGTTGATCTTATCGATAAAGACATTACCGGTAAAGAAGCAGATGCAGCGCTAGGTTCAGCGAACATCACTGTCAACAAAAACAGTGTACCAAATGACCCACGTAGCCCATTTGTAACTTCTGGTATCCGTATCGGTTCGCCATCAATCACTCGCCGTGGCTTCACAGAAGATGACGCTAAAGAGCTAGTAGGTTGGGTATGTGACATTCTTGATGACATCAACAACCCAGCCATTGTTGAGTCAACAAAACTTAAGGTTCTTGAAATCTGTAAGCGTCTACCTGTATACGCTTAACCCCTTAGTTTTAAAGCAAACAACGGCATATCCTCGGATGTGCCGTTTTTTTATACCTAAAAACTATAACTTGTTATCAAATCTCGTTAAACTGATAAAAATAACCTGAGGAAATAGTATGCATTGTCCATTTTGTAGCGCTAATGACACAAAAGTGATCGATTCACGTCTGGTTGCTGATGGCCATCAAGTACGTCGCCGTCGTCAATGTCTAGCCTGTAATGAACGCTTTACCACTTTTGAATCTGCTGAGCTGGTGATGCCAAAAGTGATCAAATCGAACGGAAACCGTGAACCATTTAACGAAGATAAGTTATCTGGTGGGCTTTACCGCGCCTTAGAGAAACGTCCGGTCAGCGCCGATGCGATTGAACTCTCTCTTAATACCATCAAATCTCAATTGAGAGCAACGGGTGAGCGTGAAGTGGCCACTGAAATGATTGGCAACTTGGTGATGGATCAGCTTAAAGAGTTAGATAAAGTGGGTTATATTCGCTTTGCATCGGTCTATCGCAGTTTTGAAGATATCCGCGAGTTTGGTGAAGAGATCGCGCGTTTAGAAAAATAGTCAGTGTCACTAAAACGGTATAAATAATGACGTTTTCTCCTATCGACCACTCAATGATGCAGCAAGCTATCCATTTAGCCAGAAAAGGCATCTATACCACAGCGCCAAACCCTAATGTTGGCTGTGTCATTGCGTTAAATGATGAAATTGTAGGCCAAGGTTATCATGCTAAGGCTGGTGAGCCACACGCTGAAGTCCATGCATTAAAAGAGGCGGGGTCCAAATCAAAAGGGGCTACCGCTTATGTGACTTTAGAGCCTTGTTCTCATTATGGGCGTACTCCTCCTTGCGCTGAGGCCTTGATTAAGGCTGGTGTAACTAAAGTGATCTGCGCGATGGTTGATCCTAACCCTTCAGTCTCGGGCAGAGGCATTACGATGCTGCAACAAGCGGGCATTGACGTCTCTCATGGATTACTAGAGCAAGATGCAAGGGATTTAAACCCTGGTTTTATTAAGCGAATGGAGAGAGGAAAGCCGTTTGTTCGTCTTAAAATGGCAGCAAGCTTAGATGGCCGAACCGCGCTGAAAAATGGTGAAAGCAAGTGGATAACAGGCACCAAAGCGCGTCAAGATGTTCAACATTATCGTGCCAAATCCAGTGCCATACTTTCAACCAGTTCGACCGTTATTACTGATAATGCGTCGCTGAATGTACGAATGTCTGAACTGCCGAGTCATGTACAAGAAAGATTGCCTGCTCAACAACTTCGTCAGCCTCTAAGGGTTATTTTAGATCGCCAACAGCAGTTAACCCCTGATTTGAAACTGTTTGAATCTGGAGAGCAGCCGCTCATAGTATGTGTTGGCACGGACAGTGAACATACCGTCTCGATTAATGCCAGTTCAGCAGGTTTTGACCTTGATGAATTATTAACAACCCTTGCCGCTCGCTATCAAATTAATGATATTTGGGTGGAAGCCGGTGCGACACTGGCGGCCAGTTTAGTCGAACAGAATTTAGTGGATGAGTTTATACTTTATCTAGCACCCAAACTCATGGGATCAGACAGCCGTGGATTATTGAACATGATTGGGTTAGAGAAGATGTCTGAGGTATTGGAGCTCAATATTTCAGATGTTAGAATGATAGGTCAAGATATTCGCATCATAGCGACACCGATATAGCAGTAAAATCTCTTTTTAAGGTAAAACATGTTTACAGGAATTATTGAAGCCGTAGGAACATTAGCGGCACTCACTCCCAAAGGCGATGACATTTCGATTACCGTTAATGTTGGTCGCCTTGATATGGGGGATGTGAAATTAGGTGACAGTATTGCAACCAATGGTGTTTGCTTAACGGTGGTTGCACAAACCGCTTCAACTTACACTGCGGATCTCTCATTAGAGACATTAAAACGAACCGGGTTTAATCACTATAAATCTGGAGATAGAATTAATTTAGAAAAAGCGATGCTACCAACCACCCGTTTTGGTGGTCACATTGTCTCAGGACATGTCGATGGTGTTGGCGAAGTGATTGAGCGAAATCAAACAGGACGTGCAATTGAGTTTTGGATAAAAATGCCAATAGAGATCACTCGTTACGTTGCAGAGAAAGGGTCAATTACTGTCGATGGAATCAGTTTAACGGTGAATGATCTGCGCAAAGATGCATTTAAATTGACCATTGTTCCCCATACGGCATCAGAGACCACGATGGATGAGTTTGTGGTGGGCAAAAAAGTTAACTTAGAAGTGGATGTGTTTGCTCGTTATCTTGAACGATTAGTGATGGGGAAAAATGAGCAACCAGAAAATAACTCCACAACCATGGAGTTACTGGCTAAATCAGGTTTTCTTGGTTAGTTTGGATATATCCGTTAAATAAAAAGCGTGAAAGTAACGGAAATTGCACCAAAAAGTGTGATAGAATCCGTCGGTTTCTTACAGGCTCAACCTTATAAATTTATGTTTCACTGTTTATTTATAAGAAAATAGTGTTCACAAGCAAAGATACAGGACGTCACATGAACGTAATAGAAGGTGCAGTTGCAGCACCAAATGCAAAAGTAGCGATCGTAATTTCTCGTTTCAATAGTTTTATCAACGAAAGTCTTCTTTCTGGTGCTATTGATACTCTAAAGCGTCATGGTCAGGTTTCCGACGACAACATTACTGTTTACCGTTGTCCTGGTGCCGTTGAATTGCCACTGCTTGCACAACGTGTAGCAAAAACAGGTAAATTTGATGCGATTGTCTCTCTTGGCTCAGTGATCCGTGGTGGAACGCCGCACTTTGACTATGTTTGTAGTGAATGCAACAAGGGTCTGGCACAAGTATCATTGGAGTTTAGTCTTCCAGTGGCATTTGGTGTGTTGACTGTCGATACTATAGATCAAGCTATCGAACGCGCAGGAACCAAGGCTGGTAATAAAGGTGCAGAGGCTGCACTAAGCGCGCTTGAAATGATCAATGTCCTATCTCTAATCGAATCCTAATGGGGGCTCATGTGAAACCAGCCGCACGTCGTAATGCACGTACATTTGCTGTTCAAGCTATTTACTCTTGGCAGTTAACGAAAGATAACGTTGCTGATATTGAAAACCAGTTCCTTTCTGCTGATAAGTATGAAGAAGAGGAACACCATGATAAAGAACCTAAGTTATCAGCTCCGGAAACTGACGTTGCTTACTTCCGTGATCTTTTCACTGGTGTCGTTCTTAATCATATCGAATTAGACGGAAAAATTCGCCCATACATATCTCGTCCTCTTCAGGATTTAGATCAGATGGAACTCGCTCTTTTACGTCTGGCTATGTATGAAATGACCAAACGTGAGGATGTGCCTTACAAAGTGGTTATCAATGAATCTATTGAGCTGGCAAAAGTATTTGCCGCTGAAGATAGTCATAAATTTGTCAACGGAGTCCTTGATAAAGCGGCCCCGCACGTACGTAAGAAATAAATCAAACCATAAAAAAGGTCAGCGTTGCTGGCCTTTTTCTTATCTAAGCGGAAACTCATGTCCAGTAGTGAATTTAGTTTGATTAAGCAGTACTTCGCAAAACAGAAAAGCAGTCGAAAAGATGTGATTCTGGGTATTGGTGATGATTGTGCTATCGTTGCTCCTCCCGCGAACAGTCATATCGCAATCAGTACTGATACCTTGGTGGCAGGTACTCACTTTTTGATAGATGCAGATCCAAAAAGTGTTGCTCATAAAGCCTTGGCTTCTAACTTGAGTGATTTGGCTGCGATGGGCGCAACCCCATCTTGGGTCTCCTTAGCACTCACAATGCCTGAACCGGATGAGAAGTGGCTTGACGGTTTTTGTCAGGGATTTTTTGAACTGGCCGACTATTTTAACATTCAGTTGATTGGTGGTGATACCACTAAAGGTCCGTTAAGTATTACTTTAACAGTGCAAGGTACTGTTCCAGAAGGTGAAGCCTTGTTGCGATCTGGGGCTGAGATTGGTGATTGGATATACGTCACAGGGACGCTCGGTGACAGTGCTGCTGGTCTTTCTGTTATTCTGAATGAACAATCGGATACTAAACCGCATGCTAAGGTTTTAGAGCGTCGTCACTACTATAGTCAACCGCGAATTCTGGCTGGACAAGCACTTAGAACGGTTGCTTCATCTGCACTCGATATATCCGATGGACTGATTGCAGATTTGGGCCATATTCTCACCAGCTCCAATTTATCGGCTGCGATTGATGTGGATGCGATCCCATTGTCGGCTGAGTTAATTGAATTTGTTGGCTGTGAAGAGCAAGCACAAAAAATTGCTCTGCAAAGTGGTGAAGAGTATGAGTTGTGCTTTACTGTTCCTGAAACCAATAAAGGGATGATTGAAACGGTCATGTCACATACCGGGGTTAATGCAACCTGTATTGGTCAAGTAGGCGCAGGAAGTGGCATTAAGTTGCTCAAACAGGGAAAACAGGTCGAATGGACGTTAGTCGGTTTTGACCATTTTAGGAAAGTGTTATGAGTAACCCTAAAGCATTGATTAAGCTCTCTAACCCGTGGCATTTATTGGCGACAGGATTTGGCAGTGGATTATCTCCGATTATCCCAGGAACCATGGGGACCATTGCATCGATTCCATTTTATCTACTATTGGTACAACTGCCACTGTTTGCCTACATTGGAGTTGTTATCTTTGCGGCCATTATCGGCAATAAAATTTGTGACATCACCGCAGATGATATGAAAGTACATGATCATGGCTCGATAGTGTGGGATGAATTTGTCGGTTTTTGGATCACTATGTTGATGATTCCGATACTGGGTATCAACCCGTTCGATTGGAAGTTTATCTTGCTCGGTTTTGTGTTGTTTCGATTCTTTGACATGGTAAAACCGTGGCCAATTAGCTGGTTAGATAAAAAAGTGGATGGCGGTTTTGGTATTATGATCGATGATGTTGTCGCTGGATTTATGTCTCTGGCAGCACTTTGGTGGTTAAGCGATTACTTAGCTTGGTTGTAATCGAAGTCGTTGATTGTAATAAAAAGAAAAAGCCTGATTTCATTTGTAATCAGGCTTTTTTTTGCACTATAAATCAGTGATTGATTATTTTTCTAGATATCGGCGTATCTGAGCTTCAATACCTTTAGCATCTAACTCCAAGTCTTGATGCAGCTCTTGCTGGCTACCTTGTACAATAAATTGATCGGGTAGACCTAAGTTAAGAACGGGTTTTATTAACTTCTCCTGCATCATAAACTCAACCACACCGGCACCTGCTCCACCAGAGATCGCATTCTCTTCAATGGTAACAATAACATCATGGTCAGCCACTAACTGTCTGATCAGTGCATGATCGAGAGGTTTAGCAAAGCGCATATCAGCGACAGTCGCATCAAGTGTATCCGCGGCTTCTAATGCGTTACTCATGAAAGTACCGAAGTTTAAAATCGCCACCTCTTTACCTTGACGGCGAACCATCCCTTTACCAATTTCTAATTCTGTCATTTGGTGCTGAACATCAACACCGGTTGCAGAGCCTCGTGGGTATCGAACTGCGCTTGGTCCTTGATGTTTGTGGCCAGTGTAGAGCATTTGACGGCATTCATTCTCATCACTTGGTGTCATGATGACCATATTGGGAATGCATCTCATAAAGCTGATGTCAAAGGCGCCTTGGTGGGTAGGACCGTCTGCGCCGACTAAACCTGCACGGTCAATGGCAAACATGACGGGCAGGTTCATAATCGCGACATCATGGATCAATTGATCGTAACCACGTTGTAAAAAGGTTGAATAAATAGCAACAACAGGGTGGTAACCACTGATGGCCATCCCTGACGCCAATGTTACGGCATGCTGTTCAGCAATGGCCGCATCAAAGTATTGTTGTGGGAACTGCTTTGAAAATTGGACCATGCCAGAGCCTTCGCGCATGGCTGGTGTAATCGCCATCAGCTTGTCATCAGCTTGGGCCATATCACATAACCAATCACCAAAGACATTTGAGAAGGTAGGTTTAGTCCCTGAACTTTTTGGTAGAGCGTCGTCAGCGGGATCGAACTTTGGTACTCCGTGGTAACCAATAGGATCTTTTTCAGCCGGCTCGTAGCCTTTACCTTTTTTAGTCATGATGTGTAAAAATTGCGGTCCCTTTAGGTTACGCATATTTTTTAGAGTTTTGACTAACTCCTTTACATCATGGCCATCAACGGGGCCAATGTAGTTAAAACCTAACTCTTCGAACATGGTGCCAGGGGCGACCATGCCTTTTACATGCTCTTCAGCACGCTTCATAAACTCTTTAATTGGTGGGGCGCCGGCCAATACTTTTTTACTATTTTCTCTAAATGAGGTGTAGAGATTGCCAGAGAGAATACGTGCTAAATGATTATTTAAAGCGCCGACATTTTCTGAAATTGACATCTCATTGTCATTTAGGATCACTAACATGTCGTTATGAATATCGCCGGCATGGTTCAAGGCTTCAAAGGCCATTCCTGCGGTAATAGCACCATCACCAATCACACTGACTACTTTGCGACCTTTGCCCTCTTTTTCAGCGCAAATGGCAATGCCAAGACCTGCACTGATGGAGGTCGAAGAGTGACCGACAGACAGTACGTCATACTCGCTCTCTTCACGCCACGGGAATGGGTGCAGTCCATTTTTTTTGCGAATAGTCGATAATTTATCTCTGCGTCCGGTCAAAATTTTGTGGGGATAGGCTTGATGGCCAACATCCCAGATCAGTTGATCAAAAGGTGTGTTGTAGACGTAGTGTAGAGCGACGGTTAACTCGACCGTGCCGAGACCAGAAGCTAAATGTCCGCTGGACTGGCTGACTGAGTTTAACAAATAGGTTCTTAACTCATCACACAGGGGAGATAAGCTCTCAGTTGGCAGTAAGCGAAGATCATCAGGTGTGTCTGCTAAGGCCAGTGTTGGGTACTTGGATATATCTAGTGTCATAGTTGCTCAGCGCTATTTTTATAGTAACGAACACAGTGTGGTCGTTACCTCTGTTCTAGTTATTGCGCTCGATGACGTATCGGGCGAATGCTTCTAATTGTGTCGTATTGTACGGTATTCCATCTAAAGCATGAAGTGCTTCTTTATAGAGTTCTTCTGCTTTTGCTTTTGCACCCTCTAAACCAAGCAGAGCTGGATAGGTACTTTTGTGCAGTTGTTGATCGGAACCTTGAGGTTTACCTAGGGTTTCGGTATCACTAATTACATCCAAAATATCGTCTTGAACTTGAAAAGCCAACCCTATAGCTTGTGAGAACCTATCCAGTTGCGGCAAAATATTTTGGCCTTTTTCACCTGCACTTAATGCACCGAGTCTTACGGCACAACTGATTAATGCTCCGGTTTTGTGATTATGAATAGTTTCAAGCTGCTCTAACTGTACTGATTTTCCTTCAGCATCAAGATCAAGTGCCTGGCCCATACACATACCCGATGCACCAGAGGCTTTTGCAAGGTGTTGTACCATGTTTATACGGTAGGCTTCGGCATCTTCAGATAGTTGACCATTAGCAATTATCTCAAAGGCTAAGGTTTGCAGTGCGTCTCCTGCTAATACCGCGATAGCTTCATCGAATTTGATGTGACAAGTGGCATGGCCGCGACGAAGCTCATCATCATCCATAGCAGGGAGATCGTCATGGATGAGTGAATAGGCGTGAATACATTCGACCGATGCCGCTGCGGTGTCCAAATGTTCTAATGAGACACCAAGCATGTCACCAGTGACATAGGTGAGATATGGGCGAGCACGTTTTCCGCCAAGAACCAAAGCGTATCTCATGGCTTGGGTAAGACGTTGGTCTTGAAACTGAATGTCATCAAGCCAAGCCGTTAATTTTAAATTTATTCGAATTTGAGAGTCAGAAAGCGTATTCAGCATAAATTAGTCGTCTTGGTTAGCATCAAAAGTGGTTAGGGCTGATTCATCGTCAGCTTGCAGCAGAATTTCGACCCTCTGCTCTGCTTGAGTTAATTTTTGTTGTCCAGCTCTTGCCAGCGTCACACCACGTTCAAATTTTTGTAGGGCATCTTCAAGGGCTAAATCTCCGCCCTCTAACTGATTGACTAAGGTGTCTAACTCGTTAAGAGCGGCTTCAAATGTCATGTTGCTAGGTTTTTTTGCGGCCATTACGTTAATACCTTGATATGAGCTTACACTATACGAAATGTGAGAAATTTATCTTACAGAGCTTTCTAGGTCAATTCTTGCTTTATTTTATGTGCCGTCTCAACTATTTTACTATTTTAAAGTAAAATATTAAATCTTATTGATATAGTGCCGATAGTAGTAAGATTGATTAAATATATTTACAAACAATGCGCGGTAAAGGGGATTTTTAGTGGATTTAGCAACGTTAATAGGCCTTATTGGCGGTTTCTCTTTTGTAGTTATGGCTATGATTATCGGGGGCGATTTAGGTACCTTTTTTGATATTACTTCTGTATTGATTGTTATTGGTGGTTCCACCTTTGTTGTATTAATGAAGTTTACGGTAGGTCAATTTTTTGGTGCAGCAAAGATTGGTCTTAAAGCGTTTATGTTTAAAACCGATAACCCAGAAGATCTGATCGCTAAAATCGTTGAGATGGCAGATGCTGCTCGTAAAGGTGGTTTTTTAGCGTTAGAAGAGGTGGATATACCCAATTCATTTATGCGTAAGGGTATAGATTTGCTTGTTGATGGTCATGACGCTGATGTAGTGAAAACGACGTTACAAAAAGACATTGCTCTGACTGTTGAACGGCATGAGCAAGGGGCAGGGACGTTTCAAGCATTCGGTGATGTTGCCCCTGCGATGGGAATGATAGGTACATTGATCGGTTTGGTTGCGATGCTGGCAAACATGGATGATCCTAAATCCATTGGCCCAGCGATGGCGGTAGCGCTATTAACCACCCTATATGGTTCCATTATTGCCAATATGGTCGCTTTGCCATTGGCCAGTAAGCTACTGATGCGTAAAGATCAAGAGAAGTTAAATAGACGACTGATTCTGGATGGTGTATTGGCCATACAAGATGGTCAAAACCCTCGTGTTATCGATGGTTACTTGAAAAACTATCTCAATGAGAAGAAACGTTCAGTTGATCTTGACGATTAGTAGGGGTCTGTAATGGAAGAAGAAGATAAGAAAGAATGTCCCCCAGGATCACCACTGTGGATGACCACATTTGCTGATTTAGCAACGTTATTGATGTGCTTTTTTGTATTGTTGTTGTCGTTCTCTGAAATGGATGTACTTAAATTTAAACAGATAGCAGGTTCGATGAAGTATGCCTTTGGGGTACAGAACATGCTTGAAGTTAAAGACATTCCTAAAGGAACCAGTGTTATAGCGCAAGAGTTCCGTCCAGGCAGACCTGAGCCAACGCCTATTGAAGTGATCATGCAACAGACCATTGATATCACTCAGCAGTCACTGGAGTTTCATGAAGATGACTCTGATAGAGCAAGTGGTAAACAGCGTGAGCAAGGTAAACAAGAGGGGGGGGAGACACCAGGCACTTCAACCCGAATGAAAATGGAGAGCGACTCAGACGTAAGCGAAGCGCAAAAACAGCTGTTGGACTCAATTCAGCAAGCGCTACAGCAAGAGATTGAAGATGGTACGTTAGAAGTGGAAAATTTGGGACAGCAGATCGTCATTCGTATCAGAGAAAAAGGCGCATTTCCTGAAGGCTCTGCATTTTTACAACCTAAATTTAGACCTCTGATCCGACAGATTGCGGATTTGGTCAAAGATGTACCAGGTATCGTTCGTGTTTCAGGCCATACTGATAATCAGCCACTAGATTCAGAGCTGTATCGCTCTAATTGGGATCTCTCTTCACAACGAGCAGTGTCGGTTGCTCATGAGATGGAAAGGGTACGTGGATTTGATCATTTGAGGCTGAGAGTGATAGGCATGGCGGACACTGAGCCACTAAATGATAATAAAAGTCGAGAAAAACGGGCTGCCAACCGACGTGTAGATATCAATATCATGCAGGGCAAACCTAAGTTCAGTGAAGAGATCACCAGCGAACATTAAAGAACCTACAATATAATGGAATGGTAAGAGCAGCCTTGCTCTTACAAATTCCCATCACCAATGTCGATCCCTAGACCATCTTCATGTATAATCTTGCGCCTAATTCCGATACTGATAGTGAGTTATTGGTATCTGTCCAGATTGTAGAAGCGAAGCGCATACTTATGAGATTTATTGTAAAACCCCATCCAGAAATTTTTGTTAAAAGCGACTCTGTTCGTAAACGTTTTACAAAAATCTTAGAGAGGAATATTCGCATCGTTGTGAAACGAATCTGCGAATCTTCCGCGATCTATAATCGACGCGATCACATTGAGATTGTCTGCTCTGAAGAAGAGTTCCATAGTGAGATCTTAACGATCTTAACGCGTACACCCGGTATTCACCATGTTTTGGATGTGTATCAAACTGAATTTACCGACATGCATGATATCTATGAGCAGAGCTTAGAGATGAATCGTGAAGCGCTTGAAGGGAAAACATTCTGTGTGCGTGCCAAGCGTAAAGGTAAACATGACTTTACCTCGATTGAGTTAGAGCGATATGTTGGCGGTGGTCTAAATCAAGCGGTGGAATCCGCCAAAGTTAAGCTGAAAAAACCAGATATCACGGTTAATATTGAAATCGTTAACGATATGCTGAACCAAGTTTTGGCTCGTCATAAAGGGCTAGGCGGCTTTCCGCTTGGCACTCAAGAAGATGTGCTTAGCTTGATTTCTGGTGGGTTCGATTCTGGCGTCTCCAGTTATCTGCACATTAAACGCGGCAGTAAAACTCACTTCTGTTTCTTTAATTTAGGCGGACCTACTCATGAAATTGGAGTGAAGCAAGTCTCTCACTTCATCTGGAGCAAATACGGTTCGTCGGCCAAAGTGAAATTCATCACCATTGATTTTGAACCCGTGGTTGCTGAGATCCTTGAGAAAGTCGAAAACGGCCAAATGGGTGTGATTCTTAAGCGTATGTTTATGCGTGCTGCTGGAGAAGTGGCAGAGAAATTTGGCATTGAAGCATTGGTAACGGGTGAAGCGCTGGGTCAAGTATCTAGCCAAACTCTGACCAACTTACGCCATATTGATAATGTCACCGATACCTTGATTCTACGTCCGCTAATTAATTGGGACAAAGAGGACATTATTGATGTTGCTCGTAAAATCGGCACCGAAGATTTTGCTAAAACCATGCCAGAGTTTTGTGGCGTAATCTCTAAAAGTCCAACGGTAAAAGCGGTGAAAGCCAAACTGGAAAAAGAGGAAGCTAATTTTGATTTCTCTATTCTAGATAAGGTGATTTACGAAGCGCGAGTTATGGATATTCGTGATATCGCCAAGCAGAGCTTAGAAAAAGCACCTGAAGTGGAACAAGTTTCAGAGCTGAGTAGTGACAATACGATTGTATTGGATATTCGTAGTTCTGAAGAGGAAGACGCGCAACCGCTTGATATCCCTGATGTCGAAGTAGCGCATATTCCGTTCTTTAAGCTAGCGACTCTGTTTGGTGATTTGGATCAGTCTAAAGAGTATCTTCTCTATTGTGATCGTGGCGTAATGAGCCGTCTGCAAGCGCTGTTACTACAAGAAAACGGCTACCACAATGTGAAAGTATACCGACCTTAGACAGGTTGGTAGTGCAAGTTCGGAAGAACGATCATAGGGGCTGCCACTTCGGCGGCCTTTTGTTTGCCTGACAGTTGGTTAATGATCTCCATGGCGAATTCAAGTGATGATCCCGGGCCTTGGCTGGTGATCAGTTTATTGAGCACATCGGTAAAAACACGTTTGACTCTGTGATTTCCTGCTGGGATCATGTCGATAAGTTCTTGAGCTGGATAGCAGGTCATTCTCGCTTCTGGATAGATGTCATGCTCTTGCAATACAATGGCTGGAGATGCGCAAATAGCGGCAACAAATCGATGATCATTTTTTTGCTGTTTTATCATCTCAATCAGTAGAGTACTATCACGGAAACAGCAAGCCCCTTCAGTGCCGCCTGGCAGAACAATGCAGTCAAACTCATCATCTGCGACGTCTACCAATTTGATGTCAGCCGTTAATGTAATGCCGTTAGCCCCTTTCATTGCGAGTGCACCATCAGAAGCGGCACTGGCGATGGTGACATCATAATCGGCGCGAATAAGAATATCTGCGGTGGTGATCGCTTCAAGCTCTTCAGTTCCTGGCGCGATACAGACTAAAATTTTCTGGCTCATGCGTTACCTTCTAATTGTTTGATTTTTTGATAGAGCACTGCATTTTCAGGCACCGGTATGTCATGAAATTTAGCTCTGCTTAATAGATATCCGGTAATAAAATCGATTTCACTCTTTCTACGGAGATGAATGTCCTGTTGCATGGAGGAGTGATTCATTGCCGTCTTCATTATAACGTCTGAAACGGTCCGTTGTAATACAGATGCAGGCAATAACACGGATTCAGCCTTAGCGACCAGTGAGACTTCTTGGCAGATTTTTTGTAACAAAGGTTGGTATTCAGGGTTAGCTAATGCGCCGTTGCTGCAATCTTCAATAGCCGTTAATGGATTGATCGCACAGTTAACCGCCAGTTTTTGCCACAAACTTTGCTTGATATCCTCTGACCAACTGACTTCAGGAAGAGCGTGATTAAGCACCTCAACCATAAACTGGCACCGGCCACCTAATGGATTAAATTGGCCAATAACCGTGGCTCCCTTACCTGTGTGTTGCACACTATTGCTATCTGCTTTGAATGCCCCGTGAGTCGTAGTAGCCAGCAGAACGGGATAATCAGATAACTGCATTTCAAGAGGTTGCAAAGCCCCCATGCCATTGTGCATAAACAGCAATATGGTCTCTTTGGCAAGGTGGTGCAGTAATGGCAGTAACGCAGACTCTACTTGCCACGCTTTCACCGTAACCAGCAGCAGATCGCACTGCTTAAGATCATCAATACTGTTGCTTGAAAAATGCAATGGGCTTGAGGCTTCACCGTTTAAACAGAGTGAGATTTTTTTCTTATGATCGCGTTGCCAAACGGAAACATTATGCCCCGCAGTAGCAAGATAACAGGCCCACAGTGAGCCAATGGCACCTGGGCCAAGAATAGTGATGTTCACAATAGAGTCCCATTAATCGCAGTGAGTTAGATCCTACTACGCTTATGTGAGAAAAGGCAATATAGAGTGAAAGAACATAGGGAGTTAGGTATGGTAATTGGTTTGTTCAATCAACATAATGGTTTTTATTTAGCCTTAATTTGGTCTTTTTATATTGGAGTGCTACTATTTATCTTAATCGATGCACTCCATAGAAAGCATAGATACCTGAAAAATTGTGCAATGATCAAATAAACACAAGGATACTGTTATGAGTATAGAAACGGTAAGTTTTTTAAAGAAGAATGCTGCAAATCTACCTTTAGAAGAACCATTGGTGATTACTCAAAATGGAATTCCATCTTATGTCGTTGAGTCTTACGAAGAGAAGAACAGACGTGATGAAGCCATCGCATTACTGAAACTGGTGAGCTTTGCCAAACAAGATGTTACTGAGAAAAGAGTCTCATCCGTCGATGACTTTAAAAAACGTTTAGCAATTCGTAAGAAAATGTTACAAGATTCAAATAATAATGATGAATAAAGCGGTTAGGGTGAACATCACACAATCCTTTGAAAATACAGTAGAAGATTCTATTTTACACCTATCCCCGTACTCAAATGAGATTCAAGTTATTGATAAAGTGGAAGCGTTGGTATCGTTTTTTATTAATAAAGTTGAAAGTAACCCTTACCTTTACTCTAGGTGTGCTGATTTAGTACGTTTTGGTGATGTGAACATTAGAGAGTTTAATCGAAATGACTTTCGTGTTTTATATGAAGTAGCAGAGAGTAATGATGAAATTATTATCAATGTATTGCTGCTATTACGTCAAAATCAGAGTATTCAAAAGCAACTGATTGACTACTGTCTGATTCATAAATAAATACTAAAAAAAGGCACCCGAAGGTGCCTTTTTACTGTATTCGATTAACTCTACTAATTAGAAGTTATGTTGAACACGGTAGATAACGAGATCTTCGTAGCCTTCACGAGCCAGTTTGTTGTAAGTGAAGCGGTATAACACACCAGCAGACCAGTTTTTGTCGTAGTTCCACATTGCGTTAAGGCTACCGTTTAGACCCCAGCTATCACTGTTGGTAGGTGATTGAGCATCTGAATATTCGTCATTACGAGCGAACTCGTACTCACCCCAGCTTGAGAAGGTGAAGTTTTGACCCGCGATGTCAGTGTTGTAGTAACCAACCCAACCCGCCATGCCGCCGTTACTTCCACTGATATCGCCAGAGTTAATCTGGTGTGCACCGATGAATGGAGTAAAAGCCCAACCGTCGCCACTAAGACCAGTGTAACCTAGACCTAAAACGCGGTTCTGTTCATGGAAGCCTGTGTCAGTGTCTGTATTGTAGACTTGAGCGTATAAGCTCACGCCTGATTCTGTTAGGTTGTAGTGAATCGTACCTTTTGTAGATGCGCCGCGATCATCGCCAGAACGATCAACACCTTCGTAGTCGTAGAAGCCGTAGATTTGACCCCAATCGAATGCCGCACCACCTTCAATACCGATAACCGCTTGGTTACGGTCTGAAATGTCGCCACCGAAATTATCATCATCGTTACCGAAACCATGATCCCAAACTTGGTAGTCTGCGTACATGCTGCCGAAACCATATAGGTATTCAGCTTGGGCTGGAACTGCTACAACAGAAGCTGCAATAGCACTAAGAGCTAAAAGGGACTTGCGCATAGGAGGCTCTCTTATCTAAAGTAATATATAAAAGGTACTGAATTTTATCAGCGTGGTTTTTATGTTCTGCATCTTATATATTAAGTTCAACTTTGTGAATGCAAGGATTGTAACTCCGCTCACGTCTTGTGATCAAAGTCGATATATTTATGGTAAAAGTTCAAATTAGAGTGATCGAAATCAAATAAATGAGAGACCAAAGCAATCGGTTGCATTGATAATGATAGTTAAATGCAAAAAAAGAGCACAAAAGTGCTCTTTTAATAAATTGATAGCGAAGTTTACCGCTCTAAAATTTTCTTAAAGTGATTCCTTAGTATCCAAAGCATAATTAAACTAGGAATAACCATGACCGCAGTGAGAATAAAGAACGTCGGCCAACTGTTTAGATAATCGGCCAGCTCACCACTGAAAGAGGCTAACGTGGTTCGACCAAAATTGCCCAATGAGGCGAGCAGAGCATATTGGGTCGCCGAGAAGGCTTGTCCGGTTAATACCGTTAAGAACGAGACAAAAGCCACGGTGGCAAAGGCACTGGTAAAGTTATCCACTAAAATAGTGGCTAAGAAGATGTTCTCATCGGGGCCGACACTGGCCATCCAAGCAAACATTAGATTGCTTGAAGCCATGGCGATACCACCAATCATTAACCCTTTGACGATGCCAAACTTCACATTGAAAGCACTACCAACCAGAGTGAAGAAGACGGTAGCTCCCCAGCCAATCAATTTAGAGTAGTGACCTATTTGTTCGTTTGAGAATCCGACCTCTTTATAGAAGGTGATCGACATACGGCCTAAGAACGCTTCGCCAATTTTGAATAGGAAAACAAACAGCAGCAACGTTAATGCTGTTTTTACACCGTTTCGTTTGAAAAAGTCCCAAAAAGGTTCAATAAGAGTGACCGAAAGCCAAGCGATTACTCGGTACTTAACCACTTTATGGTGCCTATCTTCTGCATCTTGCTGCAGCTCTTCACGATCGGTATTGGGTTCGCCAACAAACAAGGTAAAGACCATCAACAGAGCAACGATTCCAGCCATGCCATAATAGACGCCGTTCCAACCAATGCTGTCCGCGTTAATAAAGGCTAAATAGCCTGGAAGTGAGTAACCAGTCCACCAACCAATCACCGCCATTGCAGACGCTTGCGGCATTTTATGTGATTCGGCTTTACGAAAAGAGTCAATTCGGAAAGCATCGATGGCGATATCTTGAGTCGCAGACGCGGTGGCGATGGCCAGAGCGAACATCGAGGTCATCATTAGATTACTGGCTGGATCCAAACCGGCAATCTGTAGGGTACAGACCAAAACAACGGCTTGACATACCAGTATCCAGCTACGGCGTTGACCTAGTGCATTCCCGAGAAAGGGGAGCTTTATACGGTCGACTAAAGGAGCCCATAAAAAGTTGATGGCGTAGACCGCAAATACAGAGCCAAAATAGCCGATTGCAGATCGCGTTAATCCTGCATCGGTTAACCAGCCAGACATGTTTGAACCAATCAACACCCATGGGAAGCCGCTCGAGCACCCCATCATAAATACCCAGAGTAGACGTTTATCAAGATAGCTTTGGAAAGTTTGTTTCCATGACAGTTGAGTTGTCATGCGAACACCCCTTTATAGTTGATGAATTTTGAGTAAAAAAATAGCCGAAGAACAATGACTTTTATCGAACTTCGGCTAAATATCGTTTAGTTAAATAATCAATTTTCTTATACAAAGAACGGATTATCTTACTTTATTTTAATATCGATGATCACGATGGGTGTTTTTGGCACGTTAGCCATCTGCTTGTAGCGAGCAGTCGGTTTGGTTGCCATCTCTTGAATAACACTAAAACCCGATGTGACGGTACCAAATACAGCGTATCCGTCTGAACCACGGCGATAATCAAGATTGCTGTTGTCACTATAATTAATAAAAAATTGGCGTGATGCACTATCAGGATTGTTGGTTCTCGCCATTGCAATGGTAGCTTGATTATTTAACAAACCGTTACTGGCTTCATTTTTGATCGGTGGATAGGTAGGAAGACGGCCCATCTCACTATTAAACCCACCACCTTGCGCCATGAAATCAGGGATCACACGGTGAAAAATTGATCCTTTATAGCTGCCATCTTCAACATATCTAAGGAAGTTGGCAACAGTGATAGGAGCGGCTTGTGAGTTTAATTCAATAACAAATGAGCCTAATGTGGTTTCAACCTCCACAGTAGGCGAGGCTACCGTGAAATTTGAGAAACCAAGCAAAGAGCAAAGTAACGCAACTATTGGAATTAACTTACTCATTAGAAGTTATCCGCAAGGTAGGTGTTTAGCTCGTCATCAGTAGCAATTTTGTCGAATATTGCATTTATAAGGTCGTTCAAAACGATTTCCATATCTTGATTGGACAGTTTTAATGAACTTGTTTTAGTTGAAGTGCCATTGAAGCGTTTTGTGAATTTCCCACGAGGCGTTTCGGCGACAACTTGAACTTTAACGGCCGTAGTCAGCTCGCTATCTAACATGCTTACTTGGCTGCGTACTACTGCTTCTAATACATCGATTCTAAAGGTATTGTCGCTCTCAACAGTAACTTTAAAACCCTGTTTTTCAAGTTGGTCAGAAAGGGTCTCTTCAAAAGCAATACGCACGTTTTGTTTGGCATCAATAGGCTCAATATCACCTGAACCTGAGTCAATGACACCGACATACTCAGCGGTTCTAAGATCACGACTGTCAATGGTTAATGTTTTGCCAACAAAAGCGGACTGAGCATTTAGAGAGGCATGAGGCGCTACATTTAATAGCTGCTCAGTTGGGCTTGAACAGGCAGCTAAAAAAAGTACTGATGCTGCAATTATCACCTTTTTCATTGTTTATCCTTAAGTTTTTGTAGCTTTAGTTGCTTTTAAAATAACAAATTTTGAGTTTCTGGCAACGATGTTTACGTTTTCTTCGCCAAATAGTCGATTTAATTTTTGATCATATTCAAGATGATTATTACCAATAACCATGATTGAACCACCTTGAGCTAATACCTGTTTGGCATCGCAGAACATCTGCCATGCGATATGATCGGTAATGGCTTGTTGCTGATGAAATGGTGGATTACAAAGAATGAGATAACAGCTGTGCTCTTTGAAACCGTCTAAGCAGTTGTTTGCAATAACTTGAAAACGCCTATCAGGGCCAAGGTTCTCTTCTAAGTTTAATGTGGCAGATTCAACCGCCATGTAACTCTCATCGATACAGGTAATTCGGGCTTCTGGATTGAGCTGTGCGGCTTTGATACCCAATACACCGTTACCACAACCTAGATCAATAATATGACGTAAATCATCTTCTTGCGGAATATGTTTAAGTAAAAAGCGTGCTCCAAGATCTAAATTATCTCCAGAATAAACATTGGCGTGATTATTCAAGGTGATCTCTTCACCTTCAACGGGCCAGCGAGTTAAATCATCAACATGATGGATCTGTTCAACATCGGGTTTTGAGAAAACCAGTCTGTTTTTTTTCTTAGCCAGTGATGTGGTTGTCGTACCGAGATACTTTTCAAAGTGATTTAGCGTCGATGTATGAATGTCTCTGACTTTATTTACACTAATAACTGGGCAGTTAGAAGGCAGTTGTATACGCAATTGATGAAGTTGCCAAATCAGCAGTCGGTTACTCTTTGGAATTTTCAGTAAGACCAAGTCAATGTTTTCTGGAATCGCATCCAAGCAGTTGATAAAAGAAATTCGATTACACAGATTACGTTGTAGGTTTTTTAATGTGCCACGATGCGATATGTAAGAGTCGGTCATCATAGTGACGTTATGATGCTGAGAAAACCAGCATGAGAGCGCACCAAAATTGTCATTAATAATCAGTATATTTTGTTGCTCTGGTAGCCCTAGATCTTCAACGTGGTTAATTAAAAATTCATCACCGGCATCCCAAGCTTGCAAGGTTTCATTACTAACTTTTGGATATCTTAAAAGCGTGAGATTATGATCTCTAACGGTAAACTCTGTATTCATTATGGTATGACCAATTAATTGCCTAGTGTATCTCTCTATTGTCGCAAATGAACAAAGCAGTGAACACTCAATTTTGTTTTTTACATCAAATTATTAAACAAACTAAGGTATAGTTCTTGTAATTGACAAATGTTTTACCCATTTTCAGGATTTATCCGAATGATTAAAGAAATTATAGAAGCAAAATTGAGTAAGGCATTTTCACCTGTGCATATGAATGTCATCAATGAGAGCTATATGCATGCGGTACCTGATGGTTCTGAAAGTCATTTTAAAGTCGTCATCGTAAGCAATGAATTTGCAGATAAGCGTTTAGTTGCACGTCATCGGATGGTAAATAGTACATTAGCGGACGAATTGAGTAACCATATCCACGCTTTATCAATCAATGTATACACCCCAGATGAGTGGATTTCAGCAAAGGGTGAGTTTCCAGTGTCACCAAACTGCATGGGTAAAGGACAGTAAAAGCATAGATAAAGAAATAATGACGTGGAGTCGTGGCAAGTTCTCTCATGATCTTAGCCATTACGAAACAACCATAATTGAAAATGTTAATAGTTGTGTGTCATGTTTGTTATTTTAATGCTTGGTCAATACTTATTTGGGGGTAACCTAAATGTTTGATTGACAATTGTGGGTGAGTTCAAAAAAAAAGCGTTAGGTTATACGTTCCTTGATAATAATACAGAAAATATACGTGGATTCATGGCTCCGATCGTAGCAACAGACCCAGTAAAAGTGATAGAATCCGCATCAAATTAACTTTGACATTCTAAATGTTAATAACAAGTTAACGAGAAAGGCTGTAGCAGTTTGGATTTTCTCAAATGACTAGACATGTCGTGTTTAAATAATTCTTTTTCCCATTAATGTAGTGCAAGCGCTTATGATTACAATAAAAAAGGGTTTGGATCTTCCTATTGCGGGTGTTCCAACTCAAGTGATTAATGATGGTAATACCATCAGCAAAGTCGCCTTGTTAGGCGAAGAGTATGTGGGTATGCGTCCAACGATGTATGTCCGTGTTGAAGATGTAGTGAAAAAAGGTCAGGTACTTTTTGAAGATAAAAAGAATCTTGGCGTTAAATTTACTGCACCAGTAAGTGGTAAAGTTGTTGAGATTAATCGTGGTGCAAAACGTGTTCTTCAATCTGTGGTTATTGCAGTTGAAGGAAACGAGAAAATTACGTTCAACAACTACAGTGCTGACCAGTTAGCAAAACTTGATCGTGAGACGATTAAGCAGCAGTTAATTGATTCAGGTTCGTGGACCGCATTACGTACTCGTCCGTTTAGTAAGGTTCCAGCTATCGATGACAGCACAAAGGCTATCTTTGTCACTGCTATGGATACAAACCCTCTAGCCGCTGATCCAGAATTGGTTATCAACGAGCAGAAAGAAGCATTTGTTGCAGGCTTAGACTTATTATCAGTATTAACTGATGATCGTGTTTATGTGTGTAAAAAAGGCGCAAGTCTGCCTCGTTCAGTGCAACAGAATATAGAAGAGCATGTGTTTGATGGACCGCATCCAGCGGGTCTTGTTGGTACACATATGCACCATCTATATCCTGTAAGCGTTGAAAACAGAGCTTGGAGTATTAACTACCAAGATGTGATTGCTTTTGGTCAGCTATTTCTTACCGGTGAACTTAACAGTAACCGTGTCATTTCTTTAGCAGGTCCCGTTGTTAATCAACCTCGTTTAGTTCGTACCATTGTTGGTGCTTGCGTGAATGAGATTACTGACAATGAATTGATGCCTGGTGAAGTACGTATCATTTCAGGTTCTGTGCTTTCTGGTGTTCAAGCTTCTGGGCCACATGGCTATTTAGGTCGTTATCATCAGCAAATCTCTGTATTACGTGAAGGTCGAGAAAAAGAGTTTTTAGGCTGGATTGCTCCAGGAAAAAACAAATTTTCTGTAACCCGAACTTTCTTAAGCCATTTTTTCTCAGGCCAGTTGTTTAATATGACAACCACTACTAATGGTAGTGATCGTGCCATGGTACCAATCGGTAACTATGAGAAAGTAATGCCATTAGACATGGAGCCAACAATGTTGCTTCGTGATCTCTGTGCGGGCGATATTGACAGTGCACAACAACTGGGTGCGTTAGAGCTAGATGAAGAAGATTTAGCACTGTGTACTTATGTATGCCCTGGTAAATATGAATATGGTTTGATGCTTCGTGAGTGTCTAGATACCATTTATAAGGAAGGGTAATACATGGGCCTTAAACATTTATTAGAGTCGGTAGAGCACCACTTTGAACCGGGTGGAAAGCATCAGCGTTGGTTTGCTTTATACGAAGCATTTGCCACACTTATGTATACCCCAGGTTTGGTGACTAAACGTGGGTCTCACGTTCGCGACAGTATCGATCTAAAACGCATCATGATCATGGTGTGGATTGCTGTATTCCCTGCAATGTTTTGGGGAATGTACAACACTGGTCACCAATCTATTGTGGCGCTGAATCATCTTTACAGTGGTGATCAACTTGCCGCTGTTATTGCTGGTGACTGGCATTACTGGTTAACCCAGATGTTAGGCGGTTCGCTGGCAGAAAATGCGGGTTGGGCGAGCAAGATGATGCTTGGTTCAGCGTTTTTCCTACCTATCTATGCCGTGGTTTTTGCGGTTGGTGGATTCTGGGAAGTTCTTTTCTGTATGGTGCGAAAGCATGAAGTGAATGAAGGTTTCTTCGTTACTTCCATTCTTTTTGCTCTGATTGTTCCGCCAACGCTTCCTTTGTGGCAGGCCGCTTTAGGTATTACCTTTGGTGTGGTCGTTGCAAAAGAGATTTTTGGTGGTACAGGACGTAACTTCTTGAACCCTGCTCTTGCGGGTCGTGCTTTCCTATTCTTTGCTTATCCTAGCCAAATCTCTGGTGATTTAGTTTGGACTGCAGCAGATGGTTTCTCTGGTGCTACGGCATTAAGTCAGTGGTCACAAGGCGGCCAAGCTGGCCTTATGAATACGGTTACTGGCGATGCAATCACTTGGATGGACGCTTTCTTAGGGAAAATTCCTGGTTCTATCGGTGAAGTTTCAACTTTAGCGTTAATCCTTGGTGGATTGATGATTGTGTACATGGGCATCGCTTCATGGCGCATTATTGCCGCGGTTATGATTGGTATGGTTGCAACTGCAACACTATTTAATCTCGTCGGCTCTGACACCAATCTACTGTTTGATATGCCTTGGCACTGGCATCTTGTTTTAGGTGGTTTTGCGTTTGGTATGATCTTCATGGCGACAGACCCAGTATCCGCATCGTTTACCGACCGAGGGAAATGGGCATATGGCATCTTAATTGGTGCAATGGCTGTGATGATTCGAGTGGTTAACCCTGCGTACCCTGAAGGTATGATGTTAGCCATCTTGTTTGCAAACTTGTTTGCTCCGCTGTTCGACAACTTAGTTGTACAGGGCAATATAAAACGGAGACTATCTCGCTATGGCAAATAATAACGATAGCATTAAGAAGACGCTGTCAGTTGTTGTTGGGTTGAGCCTTGTGTGTTCAATCATTGTTTCAACAGCAGCTGTAGTACTTCGTCCAATGCAGCAAGCAAACGCAGTATTGGATAAACAGAAAAACATTGTCGCTGTAGCCGGTTTTACTACAAACAGTCCCGAAGAGATTCAAACGCTATTTGCTGAAAAAATCGAAGCACGCATGGTGAATTTAAACACCGGTGAGTTTGTAGACGGTGATGCAAGTAAGTTTGACCAACGTAAGGCGGCGAAAATACCTTCTGACTCGATTAAACTAAGTGGTGATCAGGATATTGCGACGATTATTCGTCGTTCTAATACTGCTCTTATCTATTTAGTGAAAGAGGGTGATACGACAACCAAAATCATTCTACCTGTTCACGGTGCTGGTCTTTGGTCAATGATGTATGCTTTCTTGGCCATCGAAACAGACGGTAACACTATTTCGGGCATCACTTACTACGAGCAAGGTGAAACGCCTGGGCTTGGTGGTGAAGTTGAAAATCCTAAATGGCGTTCACAGTTTGCTGGCAAAAAATTATTTGATGCTAATGGCAAACCTGCAATTAAGATTGTCAAAGGTGGCGCTCCAGCGGGTTCTGAATCAAGTGTTGATGGTTTATCCGGTGCAACATTAACGGCTAATGGTGTTCAACATACGTTCGACTTCTGGTTAAGCGACATGGGCTTTGGTCCTTTCCTTGCTAAAGTTCGTGCAGGAGACCTTAACTAATGAATACTAAAGAAATTAAAAAGAGCGTTCTAGCGCCGATTATGGATAACAATCCAATCGCGCTACAAGTTCTGGGTGTTTGTTCTGCATTAGCAGTAACAACAAAGTTAGAGACTGCATTTGTAATGACCATTGCGGTAATGTTTGTTACTGCTCTGTCTAACTTCTTTGTCTCGGTTATTCGTAACCACATACCAAGCAGTGTTCGTATCATCATTCAGATGACGATCATTGCTTCATTGGTAATTGTTGTTGATGAAGTACTAAAAGCTTACTTATACGATATCTCTAAGCAGTTATCTGTATTTGTTGGTCTTATCATTACAAACTGTATTGTAATGGGACGTGCTGAAGCTTTTGCAATGAAATCAAAACCTTTTGAATCTTTTATCGATGGTATCGGTAACGGTTTAGGTTACGGTTTTGTTCTTATCACTGTTGCATTTTTCCGTGAGCTATTAGGTTCTGGTAAATTGTTTGGTGTTGAGATTCTTTCTCTTATTGCAGACGGTGGATGGTATCAGCCGAATGGTATGATGCTTCTAGCACCATCAGCATTCTTCCTCATTGGTTTTATGATCTGGGCTATCCGTATTATTCGACCTGAACAAATAGAAGCGAAGGAGTAAGGCCACTATGGAACATTATATTAGCCTGCTGGTTAAATCGATTTTCGTCGAAAATATGGCTCTCTCTTTCTTCCTAGGTATGTGTACTTTCTTGGCTGTGTCTAAGAAGGTAAAAACCTCATTTGGTCTTGGTGTTGCTGTTGTAGTAGTACTTACCATTGCGGTACCTGTAAACAACCTTGTTTACAACCTAGTGCTGAAAGAAGGCGCATTAGTTGATGGAGTTGATCTTAGCTTCCTAAACTTTATTACCTTTATTGGTGTTATCGCCGCATTAGTACAGATCCTAGAGATGATTCTAGATCGTTACTTCCCACCACTTTATAACGCGTTAGGTATCTTCCTACCGCTAATTACAGTGAACTGTGCAATATTTGGTGGCGTATCTTTCATGGTACAGCGCGATTACAACTTTATAGAATCTGTGGTTTATGGCTTCGGTTCTGGTGTGGGTTGGTTATTGGCCATCGTCGCACTTGCGGGTATTCGTGAGAAGATGAAATATTCAGATGTGCCTCCTGGTCTTCGTGGCTTAGGTATCACATTTATCACTGTTGGTTTGATGGCGTTAGGCTTTATGTCTTTCTCTGGTGTTCAACTGTAAGTCGGGTAAACCGCGACAATAAGGAAAATAGTCAATGGACATTATTCTTGGTGTAGTCATGTTTACCTTGATTGTACTTGCCCTAGTTTTAGTTATTCTTTTTGCTAAATCAAAGCTGGTACCAACAGGTGACATTACCATCTCAGTAAACGGTGATCCTGAAAAGGCAATCATAACCAGTGCTGGTGATAAGCTTCTTGGTGCGCTTTCAGCATCAGGTATCTTTGTATCATCAGCCTGTGGCGGCGGTGGCTCTTGTGGTCAGTGTCGTGTGAAAATTAAATCAGGTGGTGGAGATATTCTACCAACTGAACTTGACCATATCTCTAAAGGTGAAGCCCGTGAAGGTGAACGTTTAGCCTGTCAAGTGAACGTCAAGTCAGACATGGATATCGAGCTTCCTGAAGAGATCTTCGGTGTTAAAAAGTGGGAATGTATCGTTCTTTCTAATGACAATGAAGCGACTTTTATCAAAGAACTTGTACTTCAAATTCCAAATGGAGAAGAAGTACCGTTCCGCGCGGGTGGTTACATTCAGATTGAAGCTGAGCCTCATCATATTAAATATGCTGATTTTGATATTCCTGACGAGTATCGTGGTGACTGGGATAAGTTTAACTTGTTCCGTTATGAGTCAGTGGTTACTGAACCTTCAATCCGTGCTTACTCTATGGCGTCATACCCAGAAGAGAAAGGCCTGATTAAACTGAACGTTCGTATCGCGACTCCGCCACCAAATAACCCAGAAGTTACACCTGGCGTTATGTCTTCGTATATCTGGTCATTAAAACCAGGTGATACCTGTACGATTTCAGGTCCATTTGGTGAGTTTTTCGCTAAAGAGACTGAGAATGAGATGGTCTTCATCGGTGGTGGTGCTGGTATGGCACCGATGCGCTCGCATATCTTTGATCAACTTTTACGCCTTAAATCTAAGCGTAAAATGACTTACTGGTATGGTGCTCGTTCAGTCCGTGAAATGTTCTATATTGAAGATTTCGACAAGCTACAAGCTGATAACGAGAACTTCGCATGGCATTGTGCGCTTTCTGACCCTCAACCAGAAGATAACTGGGATGGATACACAGGCTTCATTCACAACGTAATCTATGAGAACTATCTTAAAGATCACGATGCGCCTGAAGATTGTGAATACTACATGTGTGGTCCACCAATGATGAACGCGGCAGTGATTAGTATGCTGAAAGACCTTGGTGTAGAAGACGAAAATATCCTTCTGGATGACTTCGGCGGCTAACCAGTAGTTGCAAAAGATATTGGCTGACTCTTTTGAGTCAGCCTTTTTCATTTTTTTGCTCATAAATAGAATTTAAAACTGTGAATTTCGAATAAATTCATAATTTTAAGTCTTAGAGTTGGAATACAAATTATATGATTACCCATTTAAAACAAAAAATTCAGCAATTAGTTACCGCTTTTATTGTGATTTTTCTTCTTTCTGCTTGTAGCCAGCCGCAACAAGAAGTGCAGTTATCCGGTCGTACTATGGGCACTACTTATTCTGTTAAATATTTACAGAAAGAGGGGATTGTCGACTCTGCTAAGGTTCAGACTGAGATCGATCGTCTGCTTGAGTTAGTGAATGATCAGATGTCGACTTACCGTAAGACATCAGAGCTGAGTCAATTCAACCAGCAGACAACTTTGCAGCCGTTTACGGTCTCTTTAGATACCGCAACAGTTATTGCTGAAGCTATTAGGCTCAGTGAATTGACTGGTGGTGCATTGGATGTGACGGTAGGGCCACTCGTTAATTTATGGGGTTTTGGTCCTGAAGCGAGACAAGATGTTGTGCCGAGTGATACCGAGCTTGAAGCTCGACGTGCTATTATTGGTATTGAGCATCTATCTCTTAATGATACGCAGCTAACAAAAGATATTCCGGAACTCTACGTCGACTTATCAACTATTGCCAAAGGTTGGGGGGTTGATAAGGTAGCCGAATATTTGCAACAGCTAGGCAGTGAAGATTACTTAGTAGAAATTGGCGGTGAGCTGCGCTTAAAAGGGAAAAACAAAGAGGGAGTTGCGTGGAGAGTTGCCATTGAAAAACCCTCGACTGATGAGCGCACCATACAAGAGATTATTGAACCCGGTGACATGGGGTTAGCCACTTCAGGCGATTATAGAAATTATTTTGAGCGCGATGGAATTCGATATTCACACATCATTAATCCAGAAACTGGCAAACCAATTAACCATAAAGTGGTGTCAGTGTCGGTATTAGATCCCTCTTGTATGACTGCCGATGGTCTCGCAACTGGCTTTATGGTGTTGGGTGCTGAACAAGCGCTTGAGTTAGCGAATAGGGAAAATATCCCAATGTTTATGGTAATTAAAACAGATGATGGGTTCGAAGAGATTGTATCTGAAGCGTTTAAACCCTATTTAAAAAGATAAGGAGTGTAAAGTGACTATATACTTAGTGACTTTTGTTGTGTTTTTGCTGGTCATTGCGGCAATGTCTGTGGGTTATATTTTTCAACAAAAAGTTGTGAAAGGCAGCTGTGGTGGATTGGGCGCAGTGGGTATTGCGAAAGAGTGCAATTGTCCCGAACCTTGTGATGCCCGTTTAAAGCGTGAGGCTCGTGAAGCCAAACAGCAGGAATGGAAAAAAGATCAGATAATGTAAGTTTTTCTATGCACAAAAAAGCAGACGTTTTGTCTGTTTTTTTTATGGGTGAACTTTGGTTAGCTAGAACAAACTATTTGATTGCGACCATTACGCTTAGCTTCATATAGGGAACTGTCCGCTTTTTTCAGCATAACATCCAATTTATCGGCTCCAGAGGTCATGCCGATACTGATCGTAACACCAATTAAGTCGCCATTAATGCTAATGGTGTAGTCGGCCAGTTCTGATCTCAACAGTTCTAATTGTGTATGGAAATCAGTTGGTTTCATGATCGACTGAACCACAAACTCCTCGCCACCGATGCGAGCAACCAAATCATTTGGAAAAAAACTGTTTATTAGCTGAGAGACTTCTTGCAAGACCTTATCACCAGCATCATGACCGTAAGTATCATTAACCTGTTTAAACAGGTCAATATCAAGCATGGCGTAACTGTGAGGTCTTTTTGTTGAGGTATTACTGGCAAAATCGAAGAAGTGTCGACGGTTCCATAAGCCAGTTAAACTGTCTTGATGTGCAAGTATATAGAGTTTGTCGCTGGAGTCTTTCATGTTCAGCATATGATGGATACGACAGTAGAACTCCTCTTGATTAAACGGTTTTCTTACATAATCATTGGCGCCAGATTTAAGAAACCGAGCAGTCAGTCCAGGATCGTTATTACCAGAAACCCCTAATATAGCTAATTGGTTTCGGTCATGGCTTTTCTTATTTCACGAATCATGGTTAAACCATCCATATTAGGCATGTCATGGTCGGTCACAATGAGCGAAATCTCAGGATGAAGCACCAGTTGTTTAATACCTTCAATGCCATCTTTAGCGGTCACAACGGTAAGATACTCACGCTCTAACAGTGTTGAGAGGTGGTTACAAATAGTCACTGAGTCATCAACAACTAAAATCGTGTGGTTTTTATTCGCGTGCAAACGTTTTAAAAGTTGAGGTATATAAGCAACTGACGCCGGACTGTCTTTTGGAATGTAATCAATCACGCCTTTATCAAGCACCCGTTGACGAATTTTTTCATCCATGTGGGCGGTTAATACGATGGTTTTTATTTTATGTGACAAAACAAGGTCGATCACTTCGCCATCTTGGCCATCGGGAAGACAGTAATCGAGAATGGAGCAGAGAAAATCATCTCCAGATTCTAATAGAGGAATAGTATCTTCAATTGAGGCAGCGACAATCGGTTCATAGCCAGCTCGAGTCAGCTGAGTTGTTAACATACGACGAATAGTGCGGCTATCTTCAACTACGAGGATTTTATTGGACACAGAGACTCCTTGTAGGTTTGCTTATATGTAAAAACGATGGGTTCATTTCATGACTGATATTGTTGTTAATTGTTACATTATAGGAGATAAGTGCAAGCTTTGAATTTCATAATAGGGGTGGTTATCATATAAGTAGTAATGGGTATAAATACAGTTGTGAGAGTCTTAAAACACTAGATACTTCATTGAATTATAATGAATCAAAATATGAGGTGTTACATGCGCGGAAAACGTTATGCTGATAAGTTCAACATTGAAATGATTTTTATGAACTTTAGGCGTTGAATAACTTTAAAGCACCATAAGGCGTTAACACTTGCTGCTGATAATAAGAATCGTTAACATGCGTTAAAATTATCATTAATAAGTTAGGTTATATATAATGCAACGTTTTTTGTCCCATACATTCATCGTGTTTTGTTTCGCACTTTCAACTTTGTCTCAAGCGGTGACGGTAGAAGATAGTAAAGGTACTTTTACTCTCGATTACACTCCACAACGTGTCGTTGTGTTAGAGTTTTCTTTTGCTGACGCACTTGCGTCTGTCAATGTTAGCCCCGTAGGTATCGCTGATGATAAAGATCCATCTCGCGTTCTACAGCAAGTTCGAGATGTAATTGGTGACTGGCAGTCCGTCGGTACTCGTTCGCAGCCAAGCCTAGAATTTATCTCCTCTTTAAAGCCTGATTTAATTATTGCCGATATTGGTCGGCATGAAAGCGTTTATGAAGATTTATTAAAAATAGCTCCAACCTTAATCTTGCCATCTCGCGGAGAGACCTATAAAGAGAACCTTAAAGCTGCCGCGACGATTGGAAAGGTGCTTGGTAAAGATGCTGAAATGCAAATACGGCTAAAAGAGCATGACGTCATTATGAAAACCTATGCCAAGAAACTCCCTAGCGATGCTGTGGTTCAATTTGGTGTCGCACGAAAAGACCGCTTCTCTATTCATACTGCTAACGCTTATGCAGGCGGTGTCATTCGTTCACTCGGTTTAATTAATCCAGAAATAGGTAAAGATGAGAAACAAGCCACTCGCCAA
>JAESQY010000162.1 GCA_016764915.1 Aliivibrio sp.
AAATTACTTGATGAACTAGTAAGTGCTTGTTTAGAGGTAAAAAGAAGGCTGTTAGGTGAACAAAAGCAATATGAAACACCACACCCTGTATTTGGTTACAACCCTACAACCAATATCGGAAAGTTCATAAGTTCATTAAACAGTTCAACAACTACAGAATCTGTTGAAGTTCATTGCATCACAGATGATGAATTAGCAACGATTGAACCTTTAAAACGTGAAATCCATGAGTTAACGGGAAAGACACCCGCACAGATTAGAAAAGAGCTATCCAACAGGTTAACTTATCGTGAACCTTTACTAAGGCAACTTATTACTTGGTCTGAGCAGCTAGGTGACGAAAGCTTAGCTTTATTAGGTCAATTGTATGATGACAGAAATACTAAAATGGCTGCTGCTGAAGTAATCAGACAGACTACTCTTAATGGTTTGCCAGTGAATGGAATCGGCGGTGACGCTTGGAAGCATATGTGGAAACATGTTGAAGGTTTTATTAGCTCTCAAGGTAAAGCCTTTCCACCTAATGATGGAGAACACTGCCCAACTTGCCTCCAAACCATAGACTCAACAACTGCTGAGCGCATGAAGCTATTCCACTGCTATATTCAAGATAAATCTCAAGTTGAAGCTCAAAAAGCTATTCAAGCATTTGATAGTCATAAGCAGATGATAGGAAGTATTAACTTCGATCTTTCCCCACATTCAGGAGTTTTACAAGAAATACAGGATAGAAAGCCTGAAATCATGACAGCATTAGGACCACTAATTGGACAATTTAGCAACCGCCAACAAGCAGCATTAGCTGAAGCACCTTCATTTACTCAACCTGCATTAGATCTCAGTGTTCCTAAATGGTTAGATGCTCAGCTTATTAATTTGAAAGAAAAGATTGCAGGTGTGGTGGATGATGATTCTTTAGCTAAATTACTGTCTGATAAACATCAGAAAGTTTTAGAGTTAGAAGATAAACTCAAAGCTAAACAGCAAAAACAGACCATTTTACTCGAAATTGCGCGCTTAAAAATTATTGAAAAATTCAGCCTTGCATTAAGAAGTGTTGTTCTGACAAGAGTTACAAATCTCAGTACAACACTAAGTCGTGAAGGTGGAATAGCCACATTAAAAGCCGTTTTTTTACAGGAATTGAAAAATCTAGGCTATAAAGGTTTCGATGTTGAAACTAAAACGCGTGGCTCAGATGGTGGGCAAAAACTGAAGCTTGTTATACCTAAGCTAAAACTAGCAGCTACTAAGATCGCTGATGTTGCTAGTGAAGGTGAACAGAAGTGCATAGCACTTGCAGGGTTTATGGCAGAGTTAACAGTTGATAATCGAAAGTCAGCTATCATTTTTGATGACCCTGTAAATTCACTAGACCACAAGTGGCGACGTCTATTTGCAGACCGAATTGCTATTGAAGCCCGAAATCGCCAAGTTATAGTACTAACACATGATCTCCCTTTTCTAGTTATGTTAACGGAAGCAACTCCACAGCAGCCTTTATGTTTGAGATACATTGCCCGTAGGGGGGACTTCTCTGGTTACTCGATTGATAAACTTCCATGGGATGTTATGTCAACGAAAGTTCGTACTGGTTTATTACGGACTAAGGTCATCGATCTAAAAAGGTTTTGTAAAAATAATCCTGACTGTCTTGAAGAGGATTATAACGATCAAGCTAAAATCATTTATGGTCGATTGCGCGATACCATTGAAAGGTTAATTGAAGAATGGTTGCTAGGTGGGGTTGTGCACAGGTTTGGCCGGAATGTGAATGTTGGAAACATAAAGAATTTACCTCAATGGCTTCCTGATGATGTTAACTATGTTATCAATGCGCATGCTAAGTGTTGTAGGTACTTTGATGGTCATGACACAGCAACTGGATTAGGAGTTACTGTTATGCCTGATATTGATGAACTCAATAAAGATGTAGAGGAATTCGCAGTGTTTTTCGGCGTTGTAAAAGGGCGTTAAACCTATTGTCGACTCAAGAGTAACACTACTTACTAATCGTATTGTGTTGAAGGGTTACTTAAATGTCTACGGAAAATATTCTCTTTACAACAATGACTTATCGGCGTTATCTTTGGAGTCTAAATTGAGCAATCTGGAATATTAACGTGCAGCTATTGAATAAGCGTTAGCCTTCCTTCATAGAGTGTAAATAAATTGAAACGACTTAAGCGTAATCCTGAAAAATTTGAAGTTATTGATCTCTTTACTGCGATGGGACGAGAGCATGGCTATAAATTATCAGTTGAAGAAGATGCAAATGATTTTATTGAGCGCATTGGTAAGTCTTTAAAATCATCCCAGGAAAACCCAAATCTTATACATGGTAAGAGAGTTGAATCTCTTTTCGCACATGTTGCAGGAGCACTAGGAAATTGTCTGCTTATCAAACGAGAAGATAGCGGAGAAGTATTTACAACAGAGGAAAATATACAGGCTCCTGATTATAAAGTTGTTCTCAATGATGGGAAGCAATACTTCATTGAAGTTAAAAACTGTCATTTTCCAAATATGAAATCACCTTACCCTTTTCAAAAGTCATATTTAGAAAAGTTAGAAAACTATGCAGATCTTCACGGAACACCATTGCTATTCGCCATATATTTTTCTCGTCATAACACATGGGTTTTATTATCTAAATCATCTCTTGTTGAACAAAAGAAAAAATATGTTATAGATTTTATTAATGCGATGGCTCAAAACGAAATGTCACTTTTAGGTGATAGAACAATTGGTACTAAGCCAAACCTAGCGATTGAGTTAATGGCTGATTTGTCCAAAGATACAACGGTTAATGATGAAGGAGAAGTGAACTTCATTATAGGTGGGATAAAAATATATTGTGCAGATAGGGAAGTAACAGATGAATTAGAAAAATCTATCGCCTTTTATTTAATGAGGTTTGGTAGTTGGAATGAAAATGAGCCAGAGGTATTAGAGAAGGATGGGGATTTTGTAGGAGTAAAGTATACGTTTTCACCTGATTTCCCATCAGAAGAACAGGGTTTTTCCATGATTGGAGAGTTAAGTTCAATGATTAGCAATTCGTATAGTGAGCAGACAGTCTATGAAAAGAGCGTAATAGCATTGGATACGAATCTAGATCCTAGTGTATTTGCCGTTGAAATACCCAAGGGATATAAAGGGAAAGACTTACCTTTATGGCAATTTATTTTACAACCAAACCCTGATTTTAAAGGCTAACAAATAGGATAGGCCGAGTGTTGAACAAGGATTAAAAACAGTGGGTTCATTCGCTCCGCTTGATTATAATCCACAATTTAGGCCTGTGATCAAGGCGTTAGGAGCTATAATGAGTCGTTTTGCCCCTTTGTGCGTTGGTAGATATTTAGTCAACTCTGCGTGATTAGAATTTTGGTATATCAAAACTAATCAAGTTATGGGTCATTCCTGTTTTTGAATATTGTTCGAAAATACTCTAAATTGTAAGTGTTTCTAAATTTTACTCTGACCCGATTTACACATTTTCACTGGTCTAACCTGATAAACGCGCAAAGCGTGTATACAAAGGTTATACCCTTTTTATTTTAATCTCACCCAAAGGAAGATATATGGAAATCAAATTAGATTTGAACGATAAAAATTGGGCAAAACTAATGGACGGTAATTTCACCATTCACTCAGAAGCTGTCCCTAGAGTTGGTGAAATCATTGATTTGGGTACTTCATTTGAAGAGAAACATGGCGATCCTTCAACATTTATCGTTACCGACGTGACATGGAAGGTATTGGGTGAAAATTTGACCCCTCATTTAGAGTGTCATTGTTGGTTGGATGGTGACAGACAGTTAGAGCTAGAAACACGAGGATGGGTTAAGCCATACGCGACAAATTAGCCTCGGGTATAACAAGCCCATCAAGTCCGATTAGCAACGCTATCACATTGGTAGCAAAGACAGAAGGCGTAACAAAAAGTGCCAGCATTGCTCACGGC
>JAESQY010000163.1 GCA_016764915.1 Aliivibrio sp.
TGTGGGGGGAGTAACTTTTTTAATATTGCTTCTTTTCTTTCCTGTGAGTAACGAGCCATATGTTTATTCTCTGTTACCGCCCTAAACTGGTTAAATTTTAACAGTGACAACTATCCTGCCAGATAGGGTAGAGTACGTTAGTGCCTACCCTACGGGGTCGCAGGCCGCGCCGCGATAACAAGAAAGACCTCCACCATTTTTACTAATAAAAGCGACCTAACTAGGTCGCTTTTTTTATCGTTTACGTTTGTTGTGGCATTGTAGTGTACAGTGCCAAGTTTTTTTCACCAAAATTTGGGAGGGAAAATACCTAAGCTTATCTTTGCCTTAGTCTTTCTCAACTTAGCAATATCGAAATAAATACCATTAAGTACATAACAAACGTAATAACACTATGTAGCTTACATACTGAGGTTTGTTTTAAAGTCCCATAAAATTTAAGTGGGTGAATTTCGATGGGAAGTATCCGCTCCAAGCAGAGTCTGCGGCGTACAAATAATTAGATATCCTCGTATTTCGCTGGTCACTGGTCCTTTTGAGGTGAATTAGCGGCGTACAGTAATTAGAAAAGCTCGTATTTGGTTGATCACCGATGAATCAGGGCCGAAATTAACGGCGTACACCAATTAGAAATGCTCGTATTTTGTCAGTCACCGGTGCTTCAGACGATAAATTAACTGTGTACACTAATTAGAAATCCTCATGTTCGGTTGGTAATCGGGATTGCTGGCCATAAGTTAGTGTTAATGATGTTGTTTAAAAAAATTAATAGTGACACAATCAATAATACCATATATCGTATTATTGATTGTGAGAAATGAGTGAGGCACAAATGGCATTGACAACATATTTTAAAAATACTGTAATGGAACTCTGTAAAGATCCTAGCTATCGAAAATCTTTAATTATTGAAGCACTAGAAGCTTATTTAGAAGAAGATATTGTCACTGGCAACACTCTTTTACGTAACTATTTGAATGGTTGTCTTGCATTTAGAGAAGCCGAAATAGCTCTAAACATTCGTGAATCAGGCTTAAGAAGAATATTATCTTCAAAAGGAAACCCTTCAATTACTAACTTTATTGCTATTTTCACCTTTTGTCGTAAACGTGAAGGTCTAGAAGTGGATGATATCATTAATATTTAGCTAGTAAGATGAAGTGATAATGTATTGTAATCTCCCACTTTTAATACAACACATAAGTAAACATTGATTTAAAAGTCAGGATCTATAGCATCTAAAAATTTGGCATAATGACACCTATATTATTGCTCATGTTAAATGTGACAAATTGTCCTAAGATATGCTAAGAAACAGAGGTGATAAATGTCAAAATTTGCAGAAATAATAGAAATAGCAAACATGCTAGATAAAAAACTACCATTCTTACATGGCGGCATTGGCTCACTAGGGGAACACAATGTTGCACTTGAACTGATAGATGAGTTGGTTGATGATTATGATAAAAACATATTCCTCATTAATAGCCTATATATGGTAATTGAACGTTATGAAAATGAAGCACCTGAATTTGAAGGGTTCAATGCTGATATCGAATCGTTAAATAGCGCCACTGCAGTGTTAAATGTACTGATGGACCAACACAACCTTAAGGCTGATGATTTAAAAAACGAAATTGGTGGCAAGAACATGGTATCAATGATTTTGAATGGTAAGCGGAAATTGACTTTAAATCATATTTACAACTTAGCTCATCGCTTTTCTATCGATCCTAAGCTATTTGTTTAACGGCCTCGTTTACTGTCGTGGCACACCCGGATTTGTGCTGACACATATCTGCCCCATAACGTGTTAACAGTGGTAAGCCCCTAATTTTCTAGACGCTTTCAAGTTTCTCATAATAATGCTTTTGGAGCGTACGTATACCGCTTTATAAATAGTTTCGTGTGATACACGCATGTGCTTATGACGAGGAAACTCTACTTTTAACCATCCTCATATTTGCTCTGGGGACCATTGTAATTCGAGTTTTTCCATAACTAACATTCGAAGTTCAGGATTGAGCTCTAACACACCGAGCTTAGGTCGTTTTGCCATTCGGTTAGCCCGGTTATCAGCATCTACAGCCTTATAATTGCGTCGACCACGATTACGATGAATTTCTCTAGATATAGTAGATGGGGAGCGCCCAAGCATACGAGCAATACCCCGAATACTTATGTGGGTTGATAAACCAACACGGATTTCTTCGCGTTCTTTTAGCGTTAAGTGTTTTGAATTCCTACGTTTAGGCTCAGGCTTGATCCCACCCACCTCACGCAATACAGTACCCGGCTTGGCATCAACTACTCGTCCTATATCACTAAACCCAGAGCCCTGTTTCCACAGATCAAAAATCAGTCTCTTTCACCCTGTGTAAATGTTCGTTTCGATCGCTTCATCTCGTGCTCTCATGCAAATCAGTATATTAGTACAACTGTTGCTTTCTTCACTTGAATCTACACTCGCTTTTTTTAATATATCAATATCTCGCTTAGCTCTAGCGAGTTGTTTTTCTAAATCTTGAATTCGTTTCTGCTCAGGAGTGATGGCTTTTTGATTATGAGGAGTAATGCCTTGTTTCTCAACTCTATACTGTCTTTTCCAACGGACTACAGCTGAAGTGCATGCGCCTGATATTTCTTGGATCTGTTGATCAGAATATCCGTCTTCTACCATCATTTCGCATATTCTAATTTTTGCTGCTCTGAGATAATTACTCGTTCTTTTCGTTTCATTATTTGGCCTCATCTATTTCGTAATTATAAGGCTTAATTAGTCTCCAAGATCATCGTACCATTACACCTATGAGCTTCGACCGCTGGTGCGATCAAACGGCAAAGCACTCTATCAATCGATGTTCTCCGTTGCTGCTTCCGTGCTCAAGAGTTTCGCGGCACGAAACAAAAATGCGCGTTGGGGTTTACCATTGTTCTGCATACCAACAGTCGGCGGCGCGATTTACACCCACATTTACACGTTATCGTCGCAGGAGGCGGCTATGACTCAAGCAAGGGAGTATGGTTAAAGGGAAACCGTGATTATCTGTTCAATGCTTTCGCATTGGCCAAAGTCTGGCGAGCCAGAATGCTGGCGGCTATCCAACATCATAAGCTGCTTTCATTGCCTGCCTCAGTGCCTAAAAAGTGGGTTGTCGATTGCCATAAAGTGGGATATGGGCTCCCTGCTTTGCAATATTGATCACGCTATTTATATCAGGGAGTTTTGCCAGATAAAGAGATTGTAGATATCAGCAGTAGCAGCGTGACCTTCCGTTATAAAGATGGCCAAACTCAAGCCACTAAAACACGCACCCTGCCAACCCTAAAGTTTTTGTGGCTCATCTTGCAGCATGTTTTGCCCAAAGGGCTACAACGGGTTCGAGATTATGGATTTCTACGTGGAAATGCCAAAGCCTTACGGCTTCGCATTCAATTGTTATTGATGGCACTGTTTTATATACCAGTAGCGACTCCACCTGCTGTAAAGCATCTTGCTACACGGCGGTGTCCATGCTGTCAGCATGAGATGGCGTGTGTTGGGATTAGCAGAACGATGTAGCCGAAAGGCGAATAAAATAAGGATAATGGCGAAAACTCAAAACTAAGGAGGACTCAAATAATTATGGTGAAAACGGTCTAGGTTCCTGATTAAAATCGACCTCGATTTGCGTCTTAATGTGGCGTTGTTGATCAAATCAGCTAGAGGTTTGATCATCCCCTTTTTATCAAAATCTAAAGACTTGTGTTTCTTTCAGGCATACCTAGTCTAATGACTTTGTTGATAGCTTTGACATTCGCATAGGCTTCACCAACTTGAGCGTTGTAGCACCGAAGTGATAGTGTCCCGTTTGTAAGCGTTTTATACCGATACATTGCAGTTTCCGATAACGATCTATCGTGATAGCCAGTATCCGCTTTCCACTGTTCCAGTTCGCCCGATTTGAGTGCGATTACCGCGTCATTTCTCGCATGCCCTGCTTCCCACAACCCTGCATTTTTTCTCGGAGGGATGAGCGGTTTGATCTTTTTTTTTAAAGCACTTTGTGGCACACTTTCGTGTCGTACGCACCATCAGCTGAAACTTCTAAGATCCGTCGGCGCAAAGGATTTAGCAACGTCGGTAGGACTTCACTGTCACCGATATTAACGAGAGTCATTTCAGCAGACATTATCTCATGAGTATCAACATCGACCGCCAGATGGAGCTTCCGCCACGTTTGACGCTTTTCACTACCGTGCTTCTTCACTTTCCATTCGCCAAACACTTTCAAGCCCGTTGAATCGATAGCGATATGTTGGATAGCGCCTCTCGATGGGTTACGGTATTTTATTTCAACCGTGTTGGCTCGTTTACTAATACTCGAATAATTAGGACTGCGCAGTGGCACATTCATCAGAGAAAAAATCGAATCTATAAAGCCTTGTAATGAGCGTAATGGCAGAGAAAATACGCCTTTCAGCATTAATGCCGTTTCAATCGCCACATCAGAGAATTGAAACCCTCGACCACGCTTGCCATGATGTGTAGTGCAAGTCCATGCTTCAATGGCAGATTCATCTATCCAAAATGTAATCGAGCCGGGTTGAGTTAACGCACGATTATACTCTGGCCAATTTGTGATTTTTCTCTTCGACTTTCCCATCAAGTGAACCTTTTTGAATCAGTGATAAAGATCTGATCACAAGATGACGAAAGGTTCCCTGATTTAGTCAACAACGCCATCAAAAAGTATTGTTGATTATTGGGAAGTAATTGGAGATTGTCGGACTAGTCTTCATCGAATTTTTCTGGACCATAGGGAAATGATCAAACTATATTGTAACTATATTAGGTAACAACTGCGTATAGAGATTTAAAATCTGATCAAACATTATCAATTTTTAGCCAGTTAACTTACATAAACCCTTGTTTTTCAGATCAAACTTTATTGTCCTCCGACATGATCACCGTGCAACCTCCAATTAAGTCCTACTTAGTTGGAGGTTTTGGTTAAATGATAAAATCGTGGTTAGTACCTCACTAGCTTAATTTATGCTTGTTGTGCAGTCGTTTCTACTATAGTCATGGCTCAACAAATTGCCCCCTTCCCATTTTGTAAATGTACTGTGTTCTCTGAATCTGTTAACCCTGAGTGCCATTGCAACTTATTCTGCCTAGTTAACACCTAAAAATTTACCACTTTAGTGGTATAAAAAATTGTAAGTGATATTGATTTGCATTATCATTACTTTCGTCAATATGATTACATTGGATGAATAATGCGCAAATTAATAGAACTAATTTTAATCGCAGCTATTTCCCTGAGTTCTTTTTCTACTTTAAGTGCCATTGTTGATTATCAGGCTGCCGCCGAGGATATTAATAATAGACTGAATAAGACTCTGGAACTGTATCAGTCAGGAGAGATTTCTCAGGCAAAGTCTAAGGTTCAGATGGCCTACTTTGATGTATATGAGAGCATTGAAGGTCCGATACGCATCAATTATTCACAAAAATACAGCTATCAATTAGAGGCTAAGTTCGGCGAAATTCGAAAAATGATCGCTGATCAGGAATCTGTTGAGAAGGTTAAGACTGAAATTGAATGGTTAAAAGCGGAAATAGCCACCGTTCCGGATATTCTTGCTTCTGGTCACCAGCTGGTCGCTGAAAATCAGAATCTCAATCAGGAGGATATTCTACCCTTTTGGCGTGATCAGGTTCAGGAGATTGAACGCACCTTAAACGAAGCATTGAGCCATTATCGCGAGTCTGCGGAAGAGCCAGGAAATGCTGAAAAAAAGAGAGAAAAAGCCTATGATCTGATCCAGATTGCTCAGTATGCCTCTTATAAAAACTCTGAACTTGAAACGGCTATCCGCTTACATCGATCAATGACCACGGCTGTGGAATATAATAACAGTTTTAAAGCCATGACGAAGATCACCAAGGAAATATACAATCAACAGAAGTTGATTCAGTTTAGTTACGAGCTCTCAACCTTGGTTCAAAACCTTAAAGATGAACTGCCTGGTCTTCCTGCGACTCGTGATTCTCAGAATCCTCAGGATGAGATTGCGGTAGGTGTGCAGTTGAAGCAGAAAGACTGGACAGCTGTTGTTACTCAGATTAGCAGTGCGATCAGCGCATCCATCCAGCAATACAAAGAGGGGCAGATCGATCTGGCTATGATGGGGGTACAGGATGCCTACTTCGATTTCTTTGAGATGTCGGGAATGGAAAATGCTATTGGCGCCCGCGATGCCAGTTTTAAGGCCGATTTGGAAGGTTACTTCACTCGTATGGTTGGCATGATGAAGTCAGGCATTGATGCTGATGAATTAGACTCCCAACTCAATCTATTGAGTGTTGATCTGAATAAGGGAGCGGATATGTTGTCACAAGGTGGCCACGGTCTGTGGGCTATGCTGATCGCTAGCTTTACCATTATTGTGAGAGAAGGTCTGGAAGCTCTGCTGATTGTTGCCGCTATTACAGCATATCTGATTAAGAATGAGTGTCAGGATAAATTATACATTATTAAAAATTCAGTGCTCGTTGGTTTGATTGCTAGCCTGATCACTGCCGGGATCTTCCAATGGCTGTTTACTAATGCAGGTGCAAGCCGGGAGTTGCTGGAGGGTATGACCATGTTGATGGCCGTTGTTGTCCTTTTCTTTATGAGCTACTGGCTACTTTCTAAAGTTGAAGCCGCTCAGTGGAAGAATTATCTGGAAAATAAACTTGGACAATCGTTAACCACAGGCTCTTTAGCTGGTCTCTGGCTTGCTAGTTTCCTAGCGGTATATCGAGAAGGCGCAGAAACTGTGTTGTTTTATTATGCCCTTGCCGCTGATGCAGATGCGACGAGCATCATGGGACTGTTTGCCGGACTGGCAATAGGCATCGTGGTTTTGGTTATCGTATTTTTTGTGATGCGACATAGTGTCGTTAAACTGCCACTGAAACCTTTCTTTATGTTCACTGGTGGTTTTATGTATTTCATGGCCTTTGTCTTTTCTGGCAAGGGTGTATTGGAGTTGATCGAAGGTAAACTCTTTGAGCCAACGCTTTTGGTATGGGCTCCTGAAATCAGCCTACTTGGTATATACCCATATGCCGAAACTTTAATTCCGCAAATGTTACTTATTTTTGCTGCTGCTCTTGCCTTGGTGGTAATTAAACGACAGGGAAGCCAAGTACAGACAGCTTAAATGTTCATTACTTTATCAGAAGGAAATTGATCTTATGTATAAAAAACTACTTATAGCTGTTGCAGTTGCACCACTGCTAGCCGCAACTGCCGCAACTGCAGGGGAGCAACCCGCAGGTGAAACGGTTGAAATGAACGGCATGGAAATTGCCGCCGTTTATCTACAGCCAGTGACGATGGAGCCCCAAGGTATGATGCGCGCTGCATCTAAATCTGAGGTTCATCTTGAAGCTGATATCCATGCCTTAGTGGGTAATAAAAATGGCTTTGGTGCTGGTGAGTGGATACCTTATCTGACTATTCAGTACAAGCTGAAAAATGTGGATACAGGCAAGATACAGGAAGGTACATTTATGCCAATGGTTGCGGCTGATGGCCCTCACTATGGTTCAAATATCAATATGTTAGGTGTTGGTAATTATGAACTGGCCTTCCATATCGAGCCACCTTCAAAAGCGGGTCTTTTGCGCCACACGGATGAAGAAACAGGTGTTGGTCGCTGGTTCAAGCCTTTTGATGCAAACTACAAGTTCAAATATGTTGGTTTGAACTAATACCGGATATGTACTTATATCATTAGCGGTACGGCCCTGATATTAGGGGTTGTGCCTCTTTAGATTTTGGATAAAGGGTAATGGAATGAGTTTTTATCTTTCACAGGTCATCTCGGTTTTTCTGCTACCTGCTATGTTATTCGGACTGTTGTGGGCGAAAAAGGCCAACAAACACTATAAAAAACAGTTCTGGTTATCCCTGTGCGCAATACTGATAGGTACACTCACTTTTAAATGCCTTCCTTTTAGCCAGGTTTATGTCCTCGGTATTTCAAGCATTTATGCTGCTACGTTAGTTTTCGTTTTCCTTTATGCGTTAATTTTTCGAATCAACGGACCGTTGTTACTTTTCTGGCAGACTCTGATTATGGCATTGGCCGCTTTTATGTGGGCAAAAATAGCCAAACTGGAAATGCTAAGTGCTACCAATGTTATTAATACTGAATTTATTGTCAACATCACCGCACTGTTTATTGGATTCTCACTGATCGCCTTTATGCAGGTTATGTCCAGTAAAGTGATGCTCGGAAGAGGTCGGTTACTGAGCAAGTTTATTTTGACTATTTTAGTTATTATTGCACTGCTACCACTCTCAGGTGAGATGATTTTGGCATCTATGAAGCTGCAACTAATTGATCTTACTCGTGGATCACTTAGCTATGTGTCCAGAGTTACAAACTTCTATTGGGTATACTCTTACTTTGTGTTGAGTCTTGGTTTTCTTAGTGTAGTGGTACTTTATCGCGAAGATGTAACTCCGTTGAAGCTTCAAATAAAAGCGATCAATGGTGCAATCAGTAGACGCAAAGCTCAGGCTGTCATTAATCATTACACGGCCACTGCGAAAACCTACGGTCTTATTTTGTGCATCATTCTGAGTAGCCTTTTCTATTGGGACATGGTTGCGTCTCAGCCGTTAAAGCGATCTCCAGCCACGCGTATAGAGCTATCAGTGGATAAATTGGTTCATATTCCGATCTCTGAGCAGGTGTTGGATGGCAATATACACCGCTTCGAATGGGTTGCCAGTGACGGTAAGCTAGTTCGTTTTTTTGTTATTGATCGTTATCCAGGTGAACAGAAATTTGGTGTGGTATTTGACGCTTGTATGTTATGTGGTGACGCTGGTTATATCCAGTCGGGTGAGCAAGTTATTTGTCTGGCCTGTGGGGTGCATATTTTCATTCCTTCTATTGGTAAATCTGGAGGTTGTAACCCGATCCCAATTCCAAATTGGCGGCATGAGGGGGGGGAGATCCTGATCACTCAGAAAACGTTAGAAAGTGGATTACAGTACTTTAGTGATGTGGTTGAAATTATTGCGTTCGATCCAGTAACGGGTGAAGAACTCAGTAATATTGGTGCGGAATACACTTACTTATTTGGTGGAAAAACCTACTTCTTTATCACGGAGGGATCTTATGAGGCCTTCCGTGCAGATCCTTGGAAGTATGTTGGTGAAGAACCTTTTGAACCGTTAGGAGAATAATTATGTTGTTCACTATGCTTCGCCAGTCCTGGATGCATGACAGAGGACGAAAACTATTGGCCATTACGACTGTATTTCTCGCTTCCGGTTTGATCTCTGCCTTGTTGGCCATTTCGATCAATATCGGCGATAAAATGTCGATGGAAATGAAAAGTTATGGCGCGAATATCGAGATATCGCCAGATGGTCAGATTGAACTGCCTGAGATATTGAGTGCTCAAGCAACCATGTTAGATAAAAAAGATTTACTGGCCGAGAAAGAGCTGCCTAATATTATGGATATTTTTTGGCGTAATAATATTATTGGTTTCGCCCCATTTGTACGCGGGAAAGTGACGGTAGTAGGTGCACATACTGTTGAAAATATCGATCTGGTTGGTACCTTCTTTGATAAGCAGATCGCTGTGCCGGATGAACCTGAATATCACACCGGTAATAAGATTATCTCTACTTACTGGCAGATTTTAGGCGATTGGCCGGATGATCAGACTAATCAGGCTTTGGTCGGTACAACCATTGCGCAAAATCAGGGCTGGAAAGTTGGCGATATTCTGCAACTGAAGGGCAGTGATGGTCTGCAGATAAGTGTCAATGTTAGTGGGATTCTGATTAACGGATCTTCCGATGAAAACGCTATATTGGTACCATTAAATATTGGTCAGGCATTGTTCGGTCTGGAAGGGCGAGTACATAGTGTCAAAGTGTCGGCACTGACGGTTCCGGAAAACGCTCTGTCTAAAAAAGCACGAGAAAACCTAGAGTCTCTTGATTCCGATGAATATGACTTATGGTTTTGTACTGCTTTTGTCTCTTCGATCTCTTTCCAGTTAGAAAGTGCGATGAACAGTGCGATTGTAAAGCCGTTATGGCAGGTCGCAGCATCGGAAGGTATTGTGATTGGAAAAATCCAGAGCCTACTGTTTGTCGTGACATTCTCAGCCTTGATTGCAGCCGCTATGGGGATCGCATCTCTTATGACTAACGCTATCTTGCAAAGATCAAAAGAGATAGGTTTGATGAAATCCTTGGGAGCCCATAATTGGCAGGTTTATATGCTGTTCTATTCAGAATCCATCTTATGCGGACTTTTAGGCGGTCTGCTGGGCTGTCTGGCTGGCTGGGGACTGTCAAAAGTGATGGGTTATGCTTTGTTTGGTTCTATCATCGGTTTTAACTGGATAATTGTGCCGATGGTGTTGTTCATCTCTGTCATTATTACGGTGATTGGAACTTATTTCCCTTCACGTCGTATCGCTTCGTTATATCCAATTGAGGTGCTGTATGGCCGTAAATACAAATATGTCTATGCGCACAATCTTGATTGTTCGTTCGTTGAGACTGCGTCTACAGCGGGTATTGGTGGTGTTTTCTGCCCTTACTGTTGGGGCGGCGATTATAACGGCCATGGCGGGGGTCTACTTCGATATTAATCAGAAGATGAGCCATGAACTTCGAAATTATGGTGCCAACTTTTTTGTCGGACCGGGTAAGCAGCCTTTTATTCGTGATGAACAATATTTGGAAATGACTCGACTAGCACCTAATAACAGTCTGGTCGCTTCTAGTCCTTATCTTTATGGGATGGTTCAGGCCGATCTGGAAAAAATTGTTCTTATGGGGGCTGATTTTTCTCAGTTAAAAAACCTGGTTCCTTATTGGCAGGTAAAGGGTAAATGGATTGGTGTCTCTTTTGATGAACGCAATGCCATGATAGGCAACAAATTGGCGGCGAAGTTAGAGCTGAAATTGGGTTCAAGAATTAACATCATGAAGGATGGAGAAAGGCGAAGTTTTGTTATAAAAGGTATCATTGAATCCGGTGCCTCAGAAGATAACTACTTGATTGTTAATATACCAGTAGTGCAAGATTGGCTGGATAAACAAGGACATATCAACTACGCAATGTTTAGCCTAGCGAACGATGAAGGGCAAGTTGAACGGTACACACACATTCTGCGGCAGAAATACCCTGAGCTGAATATCCGGCCAATACGCAAGGTTTCTGCCTCGGAAGGTAAAGTATTGGATAAGATAAAACTGCTTATGGGTGTGGTGGCATTCGTGATTCTTATCCTTTCAACGTTGTGCGTGAATACGACGTTGACCGCAATGATTTCAGAGCGTCGTTATGAATTCGCCCTGCAAAAGGCCTTAGGGGCTTCACACAAAGCCATTACTCATCAGATTTTAATGGAAACCATTATTATGACTACTGCTGCCATCTTTGTTGGTTTAGCTTTAGGTTATCTGTTAGCGCAGATTCTGGGACAGACTGTGTTTAACTCGACCATTGATCTGCGGTTACCCGTCTTTGTCATAACGCCTATTTTATCTATTATTGCCGCTCTTGTCGCCGCGATAGTTCCGACAATCAGAGCAATGAACGTCGATCCAGCCAAAGTCTTAAAAGGAGAATAAAATGTCGTCTTATGCAATTGAAACTAAGGGACTCTGTAAGCATTTTGGTCAAGTGAAAGCTCTGGATAACATCAATATTTCTATTAAATATGGAGAGTTTGTGGCCATCATGGGCGCTTCTGGTTCCGGTAAAACGACGCTGATGAATATCCTCAGTTGTCTGGATACAGCAACAGGGGGCAAAATTATTCTTGATGGCCAAGATGCCGCTCAACTGGATGAAGATGGTAGACGCACTTTCCGTGCAGAGAAGATAGGCCTTCTATTCCAGCAGTTCCATCTTATTCCTTATCTGACTGCGCTGGAAAATGTAATGCTGGCACAGCATTACCATAGCATAACGGACGAAGATGCGGCAGTTGCGGTACTTGAAATGGTGGGCTTAGGGCCTCGCCTCGATCATTTGCCCAGCCAGCTTTCCGGTGGTGAGCAGCAGCGAGTCTGTATCGCTCGTGCATTGGTTAACGAGTGTCCAATTCTCTTTGCGGATGAGCCGACGGGTAATTTGGACGAAGAGAATGAACAGATAGTACTGGATATATTTAAAAAACTGCATACACAAAATCGCACCATTATTATGGTGACGCACAATCCAGCATTAGGAAAATATACAGATCGCATTATCCGTCTGCAGCATGGTAAATATGCAGGGGAGGAGATTCCGGATGTTGTTTCATAGGATATGGGTCACTGCCTGCTTATTGGCATCAATATTTATTTTATCTGGTTGCAAAGAAGAAGTGGCGAAGGTCGGAGCTTCAGCTCCTTCCATCGCAGTCTTTGATGCACAGAAAAACCCGATCAAGTTGAGTGATTTTAAAGGCAAGCCTGTGGTGTTGGAGTTTTGGTCGGTCACTTGCGGATCTTGTTTGGCCATGATGGCGGAGTGGGAAAAACTCACCAAGTCTAGACCGGATGACGTTGCCGTGATCGGCATCAATATAGATAAAAAAGAGTTTGATTTAGAAGCCTTTTCCCAAAAACAGGGCTTCACCTTTCCGCTGGGTTTTGACCAGTTGGGGATTACACAAGAGCGTTATTTAATCTCCGTAACACCGACCACCTATTTTGTGAATAAGAAGGGGAAAATCACTAAGATGCATGTGGGCTTTGCTATCAATATGAATCTAAACAAGTATGTCGATGAATTATTAATAAACTAACTAGGGAAAATAAGATGCATAACAAACTACTATCTGTCATTACGTCAGCCATTTTGGTTTTTTCAGCATTGGTGTCAACCGCTCAGGCCGAAAACCAAAATCTGGCAAAACAGATTGAGATTGAAAATCCAGTTGTCATGCAATTGGCTCAAGGAGCAAAAGGGACAGGCAGTAAGATGACTATCCACAATAATACGGATGAAGATTTGATTATTGAAAGCTTCTCTTCAGAGCTCTTTAAAATGACGATGCTGCATAGCACCAAATACGAAAGCGGTAAGCGGGTTATGTTTGAGATTCAAAGCATTACTATCCCAGCGCATAAAAAGCTGGCATTGACGCCTAACACTCATCATCTGATGCTGTTCAATCCTCTCCGTAAGTTAGTGCTGGGTGAGTTTTTAACCTTGAAAGTAACAACCAATCAGGGAAAATTCGATATTATCGCTCAGGTTGTCCCTAGACGTCTGAAATAACTATTAGAATAAGTAATAAAATGAAAAGAATGCCATTACTCATTTTTATAATATCAGGAGCACTACTATTATCAGGTTGTGGTGAGTCCGATACCGTAAGCAATAACGATCTGAAAGAACATGGGGTAAAGGTTGTCAGATTGGATAAACGTTTGGTTCTGGTGGAAACTGCAGGTTTAGTGGAAAAGCGCATCAGTGTGGTTAAGATGATGGAGCAATACGTTGAACCTCAATTGGTAGACTTGAGAACTGGGCAACTGATCGATGACGCGGATTTTGCTGTAACTTACGACCAAGAACAGGCGGAAAAGGATCCGGATCAATCTATTGAATTAACAAGAATAGAGGATCTTGCCGGGATCAAACGGCGTGAGAATATAGGAAAACTTTATCTTATTAAAGGTGATAATGGTGATCTTGACAAGATTCTGGTACCAATCAGAGCCTATGGCCGTTTCTCTATGATCTATGGTTTTCTTGCTTTAGAAGCGGAGGATCTGACTATCTTTAATATCGGATTTTATCAGCATGGTGAGACCCCGAGTCTAGGGGCTGAGTTTGTTAATGACCCCGGTGTGGCGAAGCGTTTTGTGGGAAAAAAAATATTCAGGAATGGCCACGCTGACTTTTCCGTGATTATCAATCACTCAACATTCTATGATGAGTATTCTGTCGATGGAGTCTCCGGCGCGAGTTATACCAGCAGAGCAGTAGAACGAGCCATCAATTACTGGTGTGGAACCAGCGCTTTTGGTCCTGCAATTCACCGGATAGCAGGAAAGCGCGATTGAACATCAGTATATTGTAAATGTTAGTCGGTCACATAGACATCGTTGGTGACATCCTAATGAAGAATCAAGGTAGTGACACTGTTTGACTCAATAGAGTAATGGCCAATAAAAAGATGCCCTTCTCGGTAATGTTCAGACAATGTTTTTGTGAGTTTAAGAGTTATCTGCTGCAATTCTTCGGAGATGGATATGATCTCCGCACTGTGAAAATCAAAGAACTTGTTCACCTGCGGATAGAGCGCTTTATACAGGCTTTCTTTCATCGAAAAAGTCACGGTGAAGGCGTGTGAAAAATCAAGTTCACACTGCTTTAGTAATGAGATTTCATCCTTAGTAAGAATGGTCGCACTGGTAGTGTTGATAATACTTGGAGTAATGAGTTTTTCAACATCTATACCCAATGTGTGCAGATTGGTGTTGCTATCTACTACAGCCATCGCAGTATCATTAACGTGTGAAATAGACCCTACTATGCTTTCAGGCCAGCAAGGTGCTCTGCCTGCCCCAGACTGTAAATCAAAGTCCTCAAAGTGACGTTTATCTAACAACGTTTTGGCGCAGTAACGTCCGGCTAAATATTCAGCTTTACGCTTGATGATGGCCGTTGATAACTTGATGGGTAAATCGATATCAAATTGGTCAAATAATTGATCGTCATAAGCATCAACATCAAAAGTGACTCGATAGAATTGAGTGCTGGGGACCTGTTTAAAGTAACCGGTCTCTTTTGTAAGGAAAAAACCAGAGTCAGTAACAGGAAGACGGTGGGTAATATGAAACATGAGGTGTCATTATGTGAAGAGTCTATGAGTGAACGTTATCACACTAGACTGGTGGATAAAAATAAGTCCTAACGAATGGGGTCTAGTTCTCAATTGCGACATTGTTTTTGAGTTTTTGCATCCCAGTAATCATTTTTATGAGCCAAGTCCCAATTGCGGCTACCGAAATAACCAAGCCAACGATTGGAATGAAAGAGTGTAAGGTCGTTAAAATTGTATTATGAACCCAGTACTCAAGGCCTGCCACCATACCGCTCATTGTTGCAGATGTAATGGCAACGACCACAAAGAAAGTAAGGAATAAGAAGAAATTTTTGATCAAGGCATAGTAGTGATTTTCGAGCACTTTATCTTCCGTTCCCTGATTCATTTTATAACCAGCATAAATAATAGCAATAATGCCTGAAAGTAATAGCGTGAAAGGGGTTAGCAAGCTTGCAATGTAGGCAAACCAAATTCCATTTTTATTTTTAGTCGGCATTGCATGGTCCTGTGAATGTCGTGATCTCAACACAGTTATAGCACTTATAAACTTGTTGTAAGAACTTGAAAAAAAAGAGATGTAACGCTAATGTTAAATTTCAATAACAACGATATTTCCAAGATGGATTTTCTTCGCTTTAGCAGAGAACGTTAGGCTGAGCAGAACACCTTAGTACTTATATCTTGGTTAGATTTGCAGTAGGTGCAAAGCAGTATAGTGAGTCGTTAAGCGACCGAATGAATATGAACTTTGTACTTTAAGTGTGTCGTTGCTTATTTGGGAACTGAGAAGTTTGCATGGAGCGGAGATCTACTGTGTGGCTTTTCTTTGTAGTTGCTAATGCAATTAACAGAGGATGTGTCTTGTGAAGCAAAAGTTGGTAGAGAAATTACTATTAATCCTAGTGCCTTTGGTGGCCTTTGAATCATCTGCAGAAGAGATGAGATTCAATATGACCAGAGGAGTAACAGACATTAGTGGGCAAGTGTATGATCTGCATATGACGATCCTCTATATCTGTATTGCGATTGCCATTGTTGTTTTTGGTTTGATGATCTTTGCGATGATCAAATTCCGTAAATCGAAAGGAGCGGTCGCCTCAACATTCCATGAAAGTACCAAAGTTGAGATAGCTTGGACGATCATCCCTTTTATTATTTTGATCTTAATGGCTATTCCGGCCACCAAAACCTTAATTGCCATGGAAGACAGCAGTAGCGCTGACCTTACCATTAAAGTGACAGGATCTCAGTGGAAATGGCACTACAGCTATTTTGATCAAGGCGTCGAATTTTATAGTTTTCTAGCAACACCAACTAAGCAGATAGAGGGTGGTGAAATCAAAGGTGAAAACTATCTGCTAGAAGTTGATAAGCCCTTAGTCATTCCTACCAATAGAAAAGTACGCTTCTTAATGACCTCTGATGATGTGATCCACTCATGGTGGGTGCCTGCCTTTGCTATTAAAAAAGATGCGAATCCAGGTTTTATTAATGAGGCGTGGACACGGGTGGATAAACCTGGCGTGTACCGAGGTCAGTGTGCTGAGCTCTGCGGTAAAGATCATGGTTTTATGCCGATTGTAGTAAAGGTATTGGAAGAGGGGGAGTTTGATACTTGGTTAGAAGATCAGAAAGTGATTGCCAAAGCGGAAGCGAAAAAAGCACAAGCTGCGTTGGCAGTGACGCTTACCTTAGATCAACTTATGAGTAAAGGTAAGCCGTTGTATGAGGCCCGATGCGGAGCTTGTCACCAAGTCAACGGAGAAGGAATTCCAAATGTATTCCCAGCGATTAAAGACAGCCCAATTGCCAAAGGCTCAATTTCTGAACATATAGAGATAGTACTCAATGGTAAATCAGGGACAGCAATGCAGGCTTTTGCAAATCAATTAACGGCTGAGGAACTGGCCGCTGTCATTACCTATGAGCGAAATGCATGGGGAAACAGTACTGGCGATGCGGTTCAAGCATCTGACATTTATAGCCATGGCGAGTAGGGAAGAGAGATGAATTCAACAACTCAACAAGAGAAAGGAAATCAACACACTGAGCATGATCACCATGGCGATCATAAACCAGCGGGTATTATGCGTTGGTTATTGACCACCAACCATAAAGATATTGGTACTCTCTATCTGTGGTTCAGTTTTATTATGTTCTTAACGGGTGGCGCGATGGCAATGGTCATTCGAGCTGAGCTGTTTCAACCGGGATTACAACTGGTTGAACCTAACTTCTTCAATCAGATGACTACGATTCACGGATTAATAATGGTATTTGGCGCAGTAATGCCTGCTTTTACTGGCCTGGCTAACTGGTTGATACCGATGATGATAGGTGCGCCAGATATGGCGCTGCCAAGAATGAATAACTGGAGTTTTTGGATACTGCCGTTTGCCTTTTTCATTCTATTAAGTTCATTGTTTATGGAAGGAGGGGGCCCCAATTTTGGCTGGACTTTCTATGCACCGCTATCGACCACTTATAGCCCTGACAGTACCGCGTTGTTTGTATTTTCGATACATATAATGGGGATCAGCTCGATCATGGGCGCGATCAACGTCATTGTGACTATTGTGAATATGCGAGCACCGGAAATGAGCTGGATGAAGCTGCCACTGTTTGTCTGGACGTGGTTGATTACTGCTTTTTTATTAATTGCGGTGATGCCAGTGTTAGCCGGAACGGTCACCATGGTATTAACCGACAAATATTTTGGCACCAGCTTCTTTGATGCCGCAGGTGGCGGAGATCCGGTGATGTTTCAGCATATCTTCTGGTTTTTCGGCCATCCAGAAGTGTACATTATGATTTTGCCATCATTTGGCATTATTTCGGCTATCGTACCGACGTTTAGTCGAAAAAGGCTGTTTGGTTACTCTTCGATGGTATACGCCACCGCCAGTATTGCCATCTTATCGTTTGTGGTTTGGGCTCACCATATGTTTACTACCGGTATGCCCGTGTTTGCGGAGCTGTTCTTTATGTACTGCACCATGTTAATTGCGGTGCCTACTGGGGTGAAAGTGTTTAACTGGGTGGCAACGATGTGGCGAGGGTCAATCAGTTTTGAAATGCCCATGATGTTTGCCATTGCTTTCATTATTCTTTTTACGATTGGTGGTTTTTCGGGCCTTATGTTAGCGATTACTCCCGCTGATTTTCAGTACCATGATACCTATTTTGTGGTGGCACACTTTCATTATGTCTTAGTGACAGGAGCGGTGTTCTCCATTATGGCTGCTGCGTATTACTGGCTGCCAAAGTGGACAGGTCATATGTATAACGAACGTCTGGCTTCGTGGCATTTCTGGACTTCAATCGTCTCGGTTAATGTGCTGTTTTTCCCAATGCACTTTTTAGGTCTAGCAGGCATGCCCCGCCGGATCCCCGATTATGCGATTCAATTTGCCGATGTGAATCAGATTGTTTCAATTGGAGGCTTTGCGTTTGGTTTGTCTCAATTGATCTTCTTAGCGGTGGTGATTAAATGCATCAGAGGTGGGGAGAAAGCGGACGCTAAACCATGGGAAGGAGCGGAAGGACTGGAGTGGACGATTCCAAGCCCTGCGCCTTACCATACCTTTAGTACTCCGCCAAAGGTGGATTGATTATGAGCATTCAACAAAGCAATCGAAAACTGATTCGACTCTTGGTTTTAGGAGCCGTGGGCATGTTTGGCTTTGGTTACGCCTTAGTGCCTCTGTACGATATTTTGTGTGAGCAGCTCGGCATCAATGGTAAAACCAGCAATGTCGCGAGCACTTATCAAGCGGTAACAGTCGATAAAAGCCGCATTATAACGGTGGAGTTCATTTCCAATGTTAGAAGTGATATGCCATGGAAGTTTGAACCGAAAGTGACCCGTTTAGAGGTAAACCCCGGCGAGGTAGTTCGTACCCAGTTTCTAGCCACCAATCTCTCTTCTAAAGCGATGGTGGGCCAAGCTGTACCTTCTGTCTCACCCGGACAAGGCGCCAGTTATTTTAATAAAATCGAGTGCTTTTGTTTTAACAATCAACCACTCGGTGCACAAGAACATGCTGAGTTACCACTGATTTTTTATGTGGATCCAGCGCTGCCTGAATCGATTAGCACACTGACCCTTTCTTATACTCTCTACAATATTACCGCGAGTGAGTCAGCCACCAACGTGACTCAAGGAGCTGAAAATAATGACAATCAAATATGAAACGTATTACGTGCCTGAACAGAGTGCATGGCCTATTGTTGGCGCAATCGGTCTTTTTCTGATTGCTTTTGGTGCAGGTAATCTTGTCGTGCAGCTAGGCAGTGAAAATAGCAGCGGAGGTTACACGCTGTTGACGGGTATTGCCGTCATCTTATTTATGTTAACTGGCTGGTTTCGAAACATTATCAGAGAATCTAACTTAGGCCTCTATTCCGCGCAGATGGATCGCTCTTTTCGTCAAGGGATGAGCTGGTTTATCTTCTCTGAAGTGATGTTTTTTGCGGTGTTTTTTGGAGCACTGTTCTACGCTCGAATGATCTCAGTGCCATGGCTTGGTGGCGCATCTAATAATGCGATGACGCACATGGTGTTATGGCCAGATTTTCAAGCTATGTGGCCTTTGATCACGACTCCAGATGGTACTACAACACAAGCGATGGGATGGGCAGGCTTACCTCTCATCAATACCATCATTCTGTTGACCTCATCAGTCACTCTGCACAATGCCCACATCAGTTTAGAGCGTAATAAGCGAAACCCATTGATTGCATGGCTTGCGGTTACTGTGCTGCTTGGCTGTGCTTTTTTGCTGTTACAAGTTCAAGAGTATGCTCATGCCTATCAAGCGATGGGATTGACATTAGAGTCGGGAGTCTATGGCAATACTTTCTTTTTATTAACGGGCTTTCATGGCATGCATGTCACGTTAGGTACCATTTTTTTATTGGTGTTGTTGTTTAGGGCTTCCAATGATCATTTTACTCCCGAGCGTCATTTTGCCTTTTAAGCAGGCAGTTGGTATTGGCACTTTGTGGATGTGGTGTGGCTATGTCTGTTTGTATTGGTTTATATCTTGTAGCGTTAATAGGGACGATTATTGGGGTCGATGAACCCAGAGGCCAGAGCAATAATTAAAGCGACAACGATCAGAGCGGATAAGAGTACTCGACGGCCTAGAAAGTGACTCATAGGCTTTTGTTCCGTTTTAGTGGGATCGCGGCCTTTAACCATGAGAAACAGAGCTCGGCCTAAATTGAAAATAATAAACAGCAGCAATAGGACTAACACGATCTTAAAGATAACAGTGAGTTCCATAATCGTCCTTGAGTATAGGTAGGTGAAATAAGTGGTGAACCGATCTTGGTTGTTGATGGTTACCTTTACTGTGAGTCTTTTTGTACTCATGGTCAAGTTGGGTTTTTGGCAATTATCTCGAGCTGATGAAAAAACGAGTTGGCAGCAACAGTTACAGCTTCGACAAGAGATGAAGCCGTTAACCTTTGATGAAATTCTAAGCTTTCAAGAGGGTTATTCGATCACTGGGTTTCGCTCCACGTTATCCCTCAGTGCTGCTAATACTGATAAATCAAAGCAACAGGTTATTTTGATGGATAACCAGACGGTTGAAGGGGCAGTGGGTTACCTTGCCTATCAAGCGGTAGAGGTTGAAGAGAATAAGCCTTGGATATTAATTGAGTTAGGATTTGTGAAAGCGCCATTAAGAAGAGAAGAGTTACCCGAAGTGGTCAGTTTACAAGGAGGACAATTATTGGTTGGGCGTTTATATCAAAAAGAGATCAACACATTAAGCTCAGAGTTAATGGCAGAAGAGGGCTGGCCAAAACGCATTCAGAACTTAAATATGAGTGAGCTATCAGAACTTTTGAAGCAACCTCTTTTACCGATGGTGTTTCAGCCTGAGAGCATTAATTCGCAAATAGAGGACTATGATAATTTACCTCATCCATGGAAACCGATTCCTCTGTCGGCACAAAAGCATCAAGGGTATGCGATGCAGTGGTTTTCTATGGCGTTTGTGTTAGCGCTGATAATGGCGGTAATAGGTATAAAACAGTGGAAAAAAAACTGATCAAATCATGAACATGGAGCGGTTATGACGAGAGAGCAAGCTAAATCGAAAAGATCACTATTTATATTGATAGCCCTATTTGCGCTGCCTGTTGTGGCGGCAAAGTTAATACTCACCTTTAATTGGTATCAAGGAGGCGTGACCAATCAAGGGGATCTGGTTGAGCCAGCGGTTAATTACACTACGTTAGCAATGGATAACCCTAACCCACAAGAGTGGCAGTTGATCTACTTATTGCCAACCGAGTGCGCGGTTGAGTGTCGAAGCCGCCTCTATGTGTTAAATCAAAGTCATATCGCTTTGGGAAAAGATCAATATCGAGTTCACCCCATCATCATGCTCAGTGATGATAGTGATATTTCTGCATTGGATCATTACGCTTTCAAAACCTTTCCTTCGAGTGCCGGACTGAATGATTTCATGAGAAAACAACAGATAGTGGTCGTGGATCCGCTGGGTAACCTGGTAATGAGTTACCAACAAGTCATGGGCGAGAAAGCACAACTAAAACAGGGAAAAGCACTCGTTGTTGATGTTCGCAAGCTGCTTAAACTGTCGAGAATTGGTTAATGAAATTGCCTCTTCTACTAAAATTGAGCCTCGTATTAGCAACCCTCGTTATTTTAATGGGTGCCTATACTCGGCTCTCTGATGCTGGCCTAGGTTGCCCAGACTGGCCGGGCTGTTATGGCAGTTTAACCGTACCGTCGGAGCACAATAGTGCGGCACAATCTGCGTTTCCAGAGCGAAAAATAGAGCCGAAAAAAGCTTGGCTAGAAATGATTCACCGTTACATTGCAGGTGGTTTAGGTGGATTGGTTGCTCTGTTGCTGGGGGTTTCTATTTGGAATAATCGAGCCAGCAGTGGGGTGCCGAGAACACCGCAAAAACTGCCCTTCTTAATTGCAGTGCTAATTATCTTTCAAGCCCTACTAGGGATGTGGACTGTCACTATGAAGTTGATGCCAGTGGTGGTGGTGTCACACTTGATGGGGGGTTATAGCTTAATTTCCCTACTACTGATTCTTTACCTTCGATTGACAACCCAAAGAGAGATTCTGAAACACCAAGCACTGTTATCGTTATCGCCACTGGCTCTACTGGGAATGGGTGTGTTGCTATTGCAAATTATGTTAGGCGGCTGGACCTCATCCAATTATGCGGCAATGGCATGCAGTCAGCTGCCCATCTGTGAAGGGGAGTGGGCTGACAATGTTAACTTCAAACAGGCATTTACCCTCTTTCAAGGAGAGCACAGTAGCTACGAGTTTGGTGTGTTGGATTACTACTCAAGAATGACCATTCACGTGACTCATCGAATTGGTGCAATGGTCACTGCTGCCGTTCTTTTATGGTTGGCGGTGAAGCTTATAAATCAATCGCAATCGACCAGATTGAGGGGCTGTGGTATCGCTTTAATTGGTTTGATCATTTTACAAGTTGGTTTAGGTATTTCTAATGTGGTACTGCACTTGCCTCTGGGCATTGCGGTATCTCACAACGGTGGAGCACTGCTATTACTGCTGATGATGGTTTTTATTAACTTCCATCTTTATGGCACGAATAGAGAAAAAAAGAGGGATTTATGATGGCAAAGTTACTAACGGCTCCAGAACTAAAGGTAAACCTGTTCTCTCAATGGCACGACTATTATGAGCTGACCAAACCTAAGGTTGTCGCTTTGATGTTACTGACTGTTTTAGTGGGGATGTGCCTTGCTCTACCTGGTTCGCTCCCCTTACAGCCACTCATATTAGGGTTAATCGGTATTGGTATGATGGCAGGCTCAGCAGCGGCACTTAATCATGTGATTGATAGAAAAATTGATCATGAGATGGCAAGAACGCACCGAAGACCACTGCCTGAAGGTAAACTGTCACCACAAAAAGCGCTGATATTCGCTTTTTCAATCGGCATCATTGGCTTCGTTTTACTGTTTATGTGGGTCAACCCATTAACCGCTTGGCTTACCTTTGCCAGTTTGATTGGGTACGCTGTGGTTTATACTCTCTATCTCAAGCGTGCAACACCTCAAAACATCACCATTGGCGGTTTGGCAGGAGCGATGCCTCCACTGCTGGGTTGGACAGCGGTCACTAATGAGTTTCATGGACATGCTCTGCTGCTGGTGATCATTATTTTCGCATGGACTCCTCCGCATTTCTGGGCATTGGCGATTCACCGCCGAGAAGATTATGCCAAAGTGAATATCCCAATGTTGCCCGTCACTCATGGGGTTGAATTCACTAAAACTTGCATCCTGCTTTATACGCTACTGCTTGCGGTTGCTACCTTGTTTCCGGTTGTGGTTGGCATGAGTGGCTTTATCTATTTGTTAGGTTCTAGTGCATTGAGTATGGGTTTTATTTATAAGGCGTGGTTACTGAAGTATCGAGAGAGTGCCGGTATGGCGATGGGGCTGTTTCGTTTTTCAATCTATCATCTGATGGTACTGTTTGTGCTGCTGCTGGTGGATCACTACTGGTTGATTACGCTATAGGGATTAGGGTGGAACCGTCATCATGCCACCCCTTTTTACGTGTTAATTGGGTTAGATTATTTGAGCAATCGCTTTAAAATTTTGCCCGTAGCAGTCATGGGTAACTCAGTCACGATCTCTAAGTGTTTTGGACATTTATAATCGGCTAATCGTTGGTGTGACCACTGAATCAGTTCTTTAGTGCTCTCTTTTGCCCCCTCTTTTAGCATGACAAACGCTTTTACCTGCTCACCAAATCGTGGGTGTTCGACGCCAATAACAGCCACTAGATGAACAGAAGGGTGTGACATGTAAGTCTCTTCAACATCCCTAGGGTAGATGTTATAACCGCCACTAATGATCACTTCTTTCAAACGGTCGACAACAAACAGATAACCATCTTCATCAATGCGAACAATATCACCGGTATGTAACCATCCGTCGACGATGGTTTTAGCGCTCTGCTCAGGTTTTTTATAATAACCTTTCATAACGTTATGCCCGCGAATCAACAGTTCACCATTTTCACCGGTAGCAACCTCGTGACCCTGCTCATTGACCACTTTCATCGTAACCCCAGGAAGCGGCTGGCCAATACTCCCAGGTTTTCTTGGATACTCAAGATGGTTAAAAGCGGCGACGGGAGATGACTCTGAGAGGCCATAACCTTCAATTACCGGTACTTGGAGTTTCTCTTCAAATTGGCGAATAATTTCAACGGGCATAGAAGCACCACCGGAAATAGCGACTTTTAAGTTCGCCGCAATCTCTTTAAGGTGCTCTCCTGGGTGTTTTTCAGCAAACGCGAGTAAACCAATAAACATAGTCGGAACACCGGCTAAATGAGTCACTTTATGTTGATGCAGTTGCTGTAATACTGTTTTGGGTACAAAGCGAGAGATCAGCACTAATGCACTGCCTGCCAGGATCGTCGTATTCATGATCAAAGACTGACCAAAAGTATGAAACAGAGGCAAAATGGCAATACTGACATCGGTGCCTTTTTGATTAGTTAGAGCTTGGCAGGCTTGAGCATTGCATAACATGTTGCTTTGGCTTAGCTCTGCTCCCTTAGCGGCCCCAGTTGTTCCTGAGGTATACAGGATCACACAGCTATCTTCAGCGCGGCGAAAAACGGTCGAGAATGACTCTTTATCACTGGCTAACCACGGATTAAAAAGCAACGCTTGTTGTGGCGTATCCTGCTCTGGTTTTTCGGTTTCGATTAAAATAAAGTGCAAACAGCCGTCGATTTGATTGAAACCATCATAGCCATAAGTTCCAATTGGTAGTGCACTGTTACCTTGATAGCAAATTAGAGCCTTAGCATCGGAGTCATCTAAGTGGTAAGCGATTTCAGTACCTTTTAACATGATGTTTAAAGGAACAACCACGGCACCGACTTTTTGAATGGCGTAATAGGCGATCACAAAATCAGGCGTATTTGGGCAAGAGAGAGCCACTTTATCATTCGGCTCAATACCGATGTCGACAAGGTGATTTGCTATTTTGTTAACTGATTGATTTAACTCTGAGTAAGTGATGCGTTGTTCTTGAAAGATAAGCGCAATGTTATTAGGACGGTAGGTAGCATTACGTTCCAAATTAGTGGCCAAATTATACATTCAGAACCTTTTATTATTTATTTATAGATGATTTTTTGAAGGGCGAATATATCACTTGCGCAAATAGCAGAATAGAAAAAATAGTAAAAAATGGTGGCTTAGGCTCTTTTGTTCTTTAATAGAGACAAAGGGTATTTTATTTACTTATAACATCAGGGAATAATAACGGCATCTAATACTCATAAAAGGAATAGAGTGAATGAATCGTTGGTTAGTTATTCCAATCATCGCTGTGTTGATTGCCGCTTCTATGCTCACCACTGGGCTGCTTAGCGCGATGATTGATCTGTCGGCTTTTCTATTGCTTTTATGGACATTGGCAAAGTACAAAAAGAGTGAATTAAGAGAGAATAACCAGTAACGATCCGGTACCAATGATTAACCACAAGGTAACGCCTAAAAGAAGTGGTCTAGGACCTGCCGCTTTAAGTTTTTGTACTGTAATACCTGAACCGATTAAGAAAAGACACACCACCAAACTTCGTTTTGAAATGGTAAAAATCCAATCGTAAATCACTGCACCTTGTGGGATAAAGTGAGCCACCATTATGGCTAGGCAGTAGAATCCAATAAAATAGGGAATTGATATCTTCTTACTGTGGCTTTTAAACATCAATGCACTGATGAGGGCGACAGGAATGATCCACAAGGCTCTTGCCAGTTTTACTGTAGTGGCAGTTTTTAGAGCCTCATCACCATAAGCAGAAGCGGCTCCCACTACTGAAGAGGTATCGTGAATCGCGATGGCACTCCATAAACCAAAATTGTGTTGGCTCATTTCAAGGAAGTGGCCAATAGCTGGAAATATGAAAAGAGCGATGGAGTTAAGTAGAAATACTGTTGCCAAAGCCAGTGTGGTTTGATCTTCTTTCGCATTAATAGCCGGAGCAACCGCCGCAATAGCACTGCCACCGCAAATGGCGGTACCTACAGAGATAAGATGTCCTGTTTTATCTTCAACCTTAAAGAGACGTGTCAGTAAGTAACCAATCCCCATCGTTGTGAATATGGATCCAACAATGAGTGAAAAACTGCTGGTACTTGCAGTAATAGCTGAATCTAAGTTAATACCAAAACCAAGCCCGATGATCGAATAGGAGAGCATCTTTTTGGTCAACGCCGCAATATTAATATCTTTAGGAATGATACCAAGGGTGGCTAGCGTTAAGCCTAAAATAAGTGCGATTGGGGATGATATAAACGGCACAAGACAAACAATAGCCGTAAGGGTGAACACTATTTTAGTTGAACGTTGAGACAAAACCACTGACATAGTAAATTCTTGTGTTGAAGATGGCCAATGAGTATATAGGATGGTGGTCATTCAATAAATTAAATTATCTTTTCCTATTGGTTAAATTTTTTTTAACGGATAAACAGCACGGTGCCCTTCACTATCTTTTATTTATCATCCCGATTAAAATATACCAACCAACTAAGGAGCAACTGTGCAGTTAACCACTTTTACTGATTATGGCTTACGAACCTTGATTTATCTTGCAACATTGCCGGAAGGCGAGTTAGCCAGTATTTCTCAAGTGACCGATGTGTATAAAGTCTCTCGTAACCACATGGTGAAGGTGATCAATAAGCTGGGTCAATTAGGTTTTATTGAGACGGTACGTGGAAAGAATGGTGGTATTCGGTTGGGTATGCCAGCTAAAGAGATCATCGTTGGAGATGTAGTGAGAGCGATTGAGCCTTTGAAGATCATCGATTGCAGTGAAGGTTTTTGTCACATTACGGCGGCCTGTAAGCTTAAAGGTATTTTAGGCAGCGCTAGAGAAGCATTTTTATCAGAATTGGACAAACATACGCTGCTCAGCATGATAGACAGTAATCCTTCACTGCTAAACCTTTTAGACATCACTGATACTGAAAGCTAATACGACACTAAAACAAATTAGAAAAGCAAAAGGCCTGAGAACATATTATGCTCTCAGGCCTTTCTGTATATGGTGGCCCCTCCCAGACTTGAACTGGGGACCTAACGATTATGAGTCGTGCGCTCTAACCAACTGAGCTAAGGGGCCTTTGTAGGTGGACGATTATAAGGGAAGTTCAATGGGCTGTCTAGACTCTAACACAGTGAATTGCGTTCACTTTTTAGGCATTCAGACCAAAATTGATAGTTAGATACAAAAAAGGCGAGCATTTGCCCACCTTTTTCAATTTTTATCGAACTTTTAGCGTAACGCTTACTCGTCTAAGAAGCTACGTAGAACTTCAGAGCGGCTAGGGTGACGCAGCTTACGTAGAGCTTTTGCTTCGATTTGACGAATACGCTCACGAGTAACGTCAAACTGCTTACCAACCTCTTCAAGAGTATGGTCAGTGTTCATGTCGATACCAAAACGCATACGCAGAACTTTCGCTTCACGTGGTGTTAAGCCAGCAAGAACATCGTTGGTTGCAAACTTAAGGCTGGTTGCCGTTGCAGAATCAACTGGAAGCTCAAGAGTGTTATCTTCAATGAAGTCACCTAGGTGCGAATCTTCATCATCACCAATTGGGGTTTCCATTGAGATTGGCTCTTTAGCAATCTTAAGCACTTTACGGATTTTGTCTTCTGGCATTTGCATGCGTTCAGCTAACTCTTCCGGTTGTGGCTCACGACCCATTTCTTGTAGCATTTGACGAGAAATACGGTTCAGTTTGTTGATCGTTTCGATCATGTGAACCGGAATACGGATAGTACGTGCTTGGTCAGCAATCGAACGGGTGATCGCCTGACGTATCCACCACGTTGCGTAAGTTGAAAACTTATAACCACGACGGTATTCAAATTTATCTACCGCTTTCATCAAGCCGATATTACCTTCTTGGATAAGATCCAAGAATTGTAAACCACGGTTAGTATATTTTTTCGCAATAGAGATAACCAAACGTAAGTTGGCTTCGACCATTTCTTTCTTCGCACGGCGAGCTTTAGCTTCACCAATAGACATGCGGCGATTGATATCTTTGATGTCGGCAATGATCAATCCGGTTTCGTTTTCTACCGCATTCATTTTGCTAATAGCGCGTTCAAGTTCTTCTTGGTACTCACGCATTTCTTCTGCATATGGCAATGAAGAGTTGAGTATTTTAAACAACCAAACTGTCGATGTTTCGTTGCCAGAAAAAGCTTTGATAAAGTCTTTTTTCGGCATTTTTGCTGTTGTCACGCAGTGTTTCATCACTATGCGCTCTTGCACACGAATTCGGTTCATCATGCTGCGCATGTTTTTAACCATACGGTCAAACTGTTTAGGCGTGAGTCTAAATTCTTTAAAGACTTCGCTTAGTTCATTAATTTGAACGCGGGCTTCTTTATGTGAACGGCCTTTTGCATCGATAACATCGCGGGCTTTTTCGTATTGAATACGAAGAGCAGTGAATTTTTCACGTGCTAACTCAGGATCTGGACCTGTATCTTCTTCTTCCTCGTCCTCGTCGTCATCTGAGTCAGAATCTTCTTGTTCTTCTTTAGATAATTCAGAACCAACGTGGGTAGCCGTCGGTGCAACATCTTGTTCATTGGGATCAACAAAACCAATGATAATGTCACTAAGGCGAATTTCTTCTGCTTCGAACATGTCCCATTGATCAAGTAAATGGGTAATGGCTTCAGGATACTCAGCGACAGAGCACTGAACCTGATTAATACCTTCTTCGATACGTTTGGCGATAACAATTTCGCCCTCACGTGTTAGAAGTTCAACAGTGCCCATTTCACGCATATACATACGTACTGGGTCAGTTGTGCGACCGATCTCACTTTCTACCGTAGCAAGAGCTGCTGCTGCTGCTTCAGCGGCCTCTTCATCGGTATCACTTTCTTGCATCAAGAGCTCATCTTTATCGGGAGCTCTTTCAAATACCTTGATACCCATGTCGTTGATCATACGAATGATATCTTCCATCTGATCTGAATCGACAATGTCCTGAGGCAAGTGGTCGTTAACTTCCGCGAAAGTCAAATAGCCTTGTTCTTTACCTTTAGCAATGAGGAGTTTTATCTGCGACTGCTTGCTTTGCACCATATAACTTACACTTCTCGAGTTAGTTGAATATCCATCAAAATCCCTCGCCAGAGAGGATTTACGCTGTAACCTGCTTAAAATACGTAGTAAACACTTAGTATTTACTACGGTCTTAGCGAATTAGCCAGTATAGCAGACTCACTAGGCATTGGGCTAGATATTGGGTCATTTTTGTTCTTTTACAAGTAGGTTAAGTTCTTGTTTTTCTGCATCGGTTAATTTGCTCACCCTAGACTTGGAAAACAACTCATCCATACGGCCTTGTAAATGCCAATCTAGTAACTTGGCAAAACTATCTTCAAACACTGCTTGTTGGTTTTGCTCAGCGTATTCCCACATCAGTAATTTTGCCAACTGGGCGCTTTGCGAGTGATGACGAAAGTGCTCTAAAACCTGAGCCGTATTCGCTTTTGGACTGCTGAAGCAAAATTGATAAAGCTCAATTAACATTGTTATGCCTGGAATATCAATTGACCTGAGTGGAGCGGGATCTGCGGTATGACATTTAGCCGCCAAACTAGGATCGTCCAACAACAACCTAATCATCATACGCACAGGTGATATTGTACTTTTATTGGGCGTTTTAAAGTCTAGTTTTTTAGGCGTTTTTCGCAGGTTTGCTTGGGCTACATCACGCTCATATTTATGTTTATTTTGGTCGCCCATGTGATTACTTAAATCTGATAACAACATTTCCCGAATGTTGTCGCCTACTATTTGTTCTATTAGCGGCATGGCTTCGGTTTTTAACGCCGCTTTACCTTCATTACTGCCTATGTGATGACGTTGTAATAAGTTATTAAAAAAGAACTTAGATAAGGGGACAGCATCGTTCTTTAGGTTTTCTTCAAATGTTTCTTTACCAATTTTACGCACTAAGGTATCGGGGCCTTCGCCATCGGGCAAAAATAAGAACTTCATTTCTACCCCATCTTTTAAAAAAGGTAGTGCGTTTTCTAAAGCGCGCCAAGCGGCTTCTCTTCCTGCTCGGTCCCCATCATAACAACACACTACTTCTGTAGTGGCGCGGAATAACATTTGAATATGTTCCGCTGTGGTGGCTGTGCCAAGAGAGGCCACGGCATAGTCGATACCAAATTGCCCGAGGGCAACGACATCCATATAACCTTCAACAATTATCACGCGAGCTAAATTGCGATGTGCTTGTTTGGCTTGGTAAAATCCGTACAGTTCGTGGCCTTTATGAAATATACGTGTTTCGGGTGAGTTCAAATATTTTGGGCCACCATCATCTAATACCCTGCCACCAAAACCAATTACGCGTCCGCGCTTGTCTCGAATAGGAAACATGATACGGTCGCGGAAAAAGTCGAATCGTCTTCTGTTGTCATTTTCGGTAATGAGCTTTAGCTCAAGTAATTGGTCTTGATATATAGGGCTTATGCCGAAGGTTTTTAATACTGAGTCCCATTCAGGTGGCGCGTAGCCCATATCGAAGGCTTTGACTATTTCACCGCTGAGCCCACGGTTTTTTAGGTAATTGACTGCTTTGTCCTTGTCAGGATGCACTTTGAGTTGTTGGGCAAAGTATTTGGCTACTTTTTCCATTAACTCATAATCACTTTCTTTTTGTTGTTTTTGCTCAGCCGACGGAGGAGGCGCACCGCCTTTTTCTCGTGGTACTTCGATACTATGATATTGCGCCAGTTCTTCAACGGCTTCTGGAAATTCTAAGCGGTCGAATTCCATCAAAAATGTGATGACGTTGCCATGGGCACCACAGCCAAAGCAGTGATAAAACTGTTTGTCTTGGCTAACAGTGAAAGAAGGGCTTTTTTCTTCGTGAAAAGGGCAACAAGCTTGATGATTTCGGCCAGCCTTTTTAAGGCGAACACGGCTATCAATCAGTTCAACTATGTCTGAGCGAGCAATAATGTCATTAATAAACTCGCGGGGGATACGGCCAGACATAATACCTTCTCAATAATAAAAACGGTTGAATACATACTCATGCCACCTCTTCGTTGCGCCAATTCATAAGGTGATCGACATTCAGTCATTGAAGCGGCCCAGTTGTTCTGAAACGCGCAACTTTTGGTGGTATGGGTATTGTTCCATACAGTTTGCCACATCTACTAAAACAAACAAACCGCATCAAAGTGCGGTTTGTAAAATATTGAACTGTACGCGGGCGTTACTATGAATTAAGTTTGGCTTTTATTTTGCCACTTAATTGGCCCATATCAGCGCGACCCTGAACTTTAGGTTTCAGCCAAGACATGACTTTACCCATATCCTGCATACCTGACGCACCTGATTCCGCCATTGCTTGCAATATCAAAGCATCGAGCTCTTCTTCGCTAAGGGCTTGGGGCAGAAAATCGTGTAAAATAACAATTTCTGCTAGTTCGATATCAAGTAAATCTTGACGGCCCGCAGTCTCATACTGACTGGCTGCATCTTTTCGTTGTTTTACCATCTTGATGAGTATCGCAAGAATGCCATCGTCATCAAGAGCAATGTAATCTGGGTCAGTACGACCATCGATTTCATGTTGCTTTACAGCAGATAAAGCCATGCGAATAGTACCAAGACGTATTTTGTCTTTAGCACGCATAGCATCTTTTTGTGCATTTTTTAAATCATCTAACAAAGACATGGAATGACTCAACAAAAACGGGAAAAAGGATGGGTGATAAAACGACTTAAAGCGCGTAGCTGTTAAAAACTACAAACAACGCGCTTCAGAAGAGATCTAGTACAATCTGATGCGACGAGCGTTTTCGCGAGATAACTTCTCCAAAAGACGTTTCTTAGCTGCAGCTTTCTTACGCTTACGTTCCCAAGTAGGTTTTTCAAAAAATTCGCGACGACGAACTTCAGAAAGTACACCTGCTTTTTCACATGAACGCTTAAAACGACGCAATGCAACATCAAAAGGTTCGTTTTCTCTTACTTTAACGATTGGCATTAAACTCTTACCTCAAAAATATAAAAACTATATCGTGCCGGTACAATGAATAGCCAGCTCGGTTAAAAATGGTGCGGAA
>JAESQY010000164.1 GCA_016764915.1 Aliivibrio sp.
ATAGCTTTAGGAATGGTGCTACTTATTCTGGCATTATTGTTGAATTTTCTATTGGCTATCAGCCGTGGACAAGGTTATTTAAGGAGCTAATGAGCTATGACAGTGAAAATTATTGCTCAAGATCTTTCGATATCATTTAATAAGAGATTGTTATTTCATATTCCAACACTCAGTTTAGGGCCTAAAGAAGCCGTCTATTTACGTGGTCCTAACGGCGCAGGAAAAACGACACTTTTAAAAATTCTTTCTGGTTTAATACAGCCAACGACTGGACACCTTAATACACAAAGACCTCACTGGTTTAGACGTTTATGCGGTACCGCCGCTAATAATCAAATTACCTATCTGCATCAAACACCATTTTTGTTTGATGGCACTGTTTATGACAATGTTAACTATGGCCTTAAGTGTGCTTCGATGCCGCGTCAACAGCGTCGTAACGAAGTGATCAATGCACTGAGATTAGTCGGGCTTGAAACATTAGCCCAAGAGCATATCTCAGTATTGTCAGGTGGAGAGAGGCAAAGAGTCGCAATGGCAAGAGCTTGGGTTCTAAAACCTGCAATATTACTCATGGATGAACCCAGTGCCAGTGTTGATAAAGCCTCAATTGACTTGCTGGTAGTGTTAGCAAAAGACCTACTATCTCGTGGTGCAAGTCTGATAATAACCAGTCACCAAACAAACGCATTAACAGATTTATGCCACAGACAGTGGACAATTGATGAATCGGCATTGATCGAGACCGCAAATTTACACATAATTAACGATTCAACGGTCGCACTCAAGGATTCAAATGTCTCAACAACCGCGTAATGAACCCTCTTTAATTAATACATCGGACGTAAGCTGGGTCATTTTGGCTGGTGGTCAAGCGTCGAGAATGAATGGTAATGACAAAGGCTTAGTGACACTAGCGGACAAACCACTTATTGAGTATGTCTATCAAACAATGAGTCTTCAAACGGACAGTATTTTCATTAATGCAAACCGGAATTTGGATTTTTACCGTCAATATGCCCCTACATTTAGCGATCAACTGGCGGATTACCCTGGCCCATTAGCTGGGATTCACGCCGCATTAAAACAAATTGATAGCGAGTGGGTAGGGTTTGTACCGTGCGATTGTCCTAAACTACCGAGTGATCTGGTGTCGAAAATGGTCGCAGGCTGCGATAGTGATACTGATATTGCCGTTGCACACAGTGGCGAGTCTTTACAGCCTGTGGTGACTATTTTTAATAAACGTGTTTTGCCCATTCTTGAACAGTTTCTTAAAAATGGTGACCGAAAAATCATCCTTTTATACGTTTTGTGCAATACAGTAGAGATAGATTTTAGTCAGCAACCACAAGCTTTCATTAATTTAAATACACCTTCTGAACTTCAGCAATATGGTGAGTTATTATGAGCCAACATATCCGTTCAACCTTGTCCTCCGTTACTCCGTTCCTCGGTTTCGCAGCGTACAGTGGCACCGGTAAAACCACTTTGTTAGAACGCTTGATACCTAACCTTACTGCTCTAGGGCTGAAAATTGGGGTGATTAAACATGCCCATCACGATTTCGACATTGATCAACAAGGCAAAGACAGCTTCCGCTTGAGAAAGGCAGGTGCTAGCCAGATGTTGATCAATTCACGCTATCGCAGCGCGTTAATTACTGAAACACCAGAGAGTGAACAGAGCTGTCAGCAACTTCTCAACGCATTGGATCATGACAGTCTAGATCTGATTCTTATTGAGGGTTATAAAAATCTTTCTTACCCAAAAATTGAGTTACACCGTCACGAAATCGGCAAGCCTTGGATTCACCCTGAAGATGATAATATCGTTGCTATCGCCGCTAACATCAAGGCAGACTCAACTCTGCCACAACTCGATATTAACAACATCGAACAGTTAACCTCATTTGTTCTCTCTTATTTAAAAGATTATCAACATCAAAGTCAAAGTGACCATAAAGTTAATAATGACCTGTTATCTCCGGCTTTTTTGTCAGTTGAGCAAGCTAAAAGCAACATTCTTAACTCTCTTGTTACTACGATAGATGCCGTTGAGTTGCCGCTATTTGAGGCGATTAATCAAACCGTGGCAACAGATCTACTCTCGCCGATTAATGTGCCGCAATACAATAATTCGGCAATGGATGGTTACGCTATTTGCAGCAGTGATTCTGTTCATCCTAACTATAAGGTTATCGGTTCTGCAATGGCAGGACATCGTTTTGAGCACGCACTCTCACCGGGAGAAGCTGTGCGCATTATGACGGGCGCACCAGTGCCAGAAAATGCGACGGCGGTGATCATGCGCGAGCAAGCGGAAGAACATAACGATGTGGTTCAATTCAAGCTTGAGTCGAATGAGATCAAAATGGGACAGAATATTCGCTTGGCTGGCGAAGATCTTGCCAAAGGAGCGGTTGCTGTTGCCAAAGGGACTAAGATATCGTCTGCAGAGCTTGGCATGATTGCTTCATTGGGTGTGACGTTGGTATCAGTTAACCGCCCTATCCGCGTCGCTATCTTCTCTACTGGCGATGAAGTTCAAGCCCCGGGTGAAATTCAAAAAGAGAGCAGTATTTATGACTCAAACCGTTACTCTCTATTTGGTTTATTAACCCACTTAGACTGTGACGTTATTGACCTTGGCATTATCGAAGACAGCGAAGAGAGTTTGCAACAAGCTCTGCTCAGAGGAGCTCAAGACGCTGATTTGATCATTTCATCAGGTGGCGTATCTGTGGGTGATGCGGACTACATAAAAACCTGTCTGAATAAGCTGGGTGAGATTAACTTTTGGCGCATCAATATGCGTCCTGGTCGTCCTTTGGCGTATGGCACTATTCATTCTAAACCAAACAATACCCCATTCTTCGGACTTCCTGGTAACCCTGTTGCGGTGATGGTGACCTTCCTACAGTTTGTTGAGCCAGTGATCCGCAGCTTACAAGGGCAACATAGTTGGCAAGCTGAGACGTTTGTGGCAACAGCAACCGAAAACATCCGTTCTCGTGTCGGTCGCACAGAATACAGTCGCGGAAGCTACAGCATTAATCACAATGGTCAGTTAGAAGTAAAAACAACTGGAAAACAAGGCTCTGGAATTTTACGTTCGATGAGTGAAGCCAACTGCTTAATTGAAGTTGCACCAGAAGTTGAAAACGTCGAGATTGGAGCAAAAGTAACGGTTATCCCGCTAATGGGTCGCTTATAATTGAAGAGGATAGCCTGATTCAAACATCAGACTATCCTCAATTTCGTTTTATAGCGATGTTACAAGATATTCAAAAATGCCGCGCCACGTACTCCACCCGAGTCACCATGTTTTGCTTTGATGATTTTAGGCACTTTTGCCACAGACAGTAGATGTTTAGGTATCCGCTTTGGTAACTCTTCATAGATCAAATCGTAGTTAGAGAGTCCACCACCAAGCACTACGACATGTGGGTCAAAAGCGGTGAATAGGTTTGCGAAACAAATCGCGAGTAGCTCCATAAAACGCTCTACATGTTCAACCGCTTTCTGTTCACCAACTGCTTGGTTGGCGATGATTTCAGTTGCTTTTAATGTTTCACCATAATAGTGGGCGTAAAGCTGCTCAAAACCCCGGCCTGATAGATAGTTATCAATACAGCCTTTTTTGTCACAGCCGCACTCAAATAGTGGTGCATTGACGCCTAAATGAAACCATCCATCAATCGGCATGCGAGTATGCCCCATTTCACCCGCGACATTGTTTCGTCCAGTGAAGACCTGACCATTTATGACAATGCCACCACCAAAGCCTGTACCTAGAATTAAACCTAATACTGACTTTTCATCTTTTAGATCATCATCCCATGCTTCAGATAGAGCAAAACAGTTAGCATCATTATCGATGCTGACTTCTCTTGCTAATTTGGCTTGTAGATCTTGTTTTAGGAAGTGCCCTTTTGCGGCAGGAATATTACTGGTCAGTATCGCTCCGGTATCAGCATCTTCCATACCAGGAATACCAATACCTATTTTTCCTTCACAATTGAGCTGGGTATCGTATTTGTTTATTAAGCTAACAATGGTTTCGATTAATAGATCATAATCCGCACTTGGCGTTGCCACACGTTCGGTTGCTATTCGCTGCAAATTTTCATCAAAGGCACCAAACTCAATTTTGGTACCACCAATGTCAAATCCATAATACATACCGCTCTCCCAAAAAATGTCAGAGGCAAATAACCTCATTAAATATATTGAGTTAATTCTATCTACTTTTTGGTGGTTAGTACGCTATAAATGTCGCTATTTGTATCCCATAAATTGATAGAGATCTCATTGGCAATACAATTTCACGACGGTTTGATTATTCAGGTTTCAGAGAGCGTTGATAATCGAACATTTTATTTAATGCCACATTACGGTCAGCGAGTTTACGTGGTTGCTTGCTGTATAAGTAGTGTTCTTTAAAGACATCAAACCACAGCTCCATGTGTTTGGCTGTCTCCGGCTCTCCGAAGAGATCAAGCACTACAGCTGCAACTTCTGCAGTGGCGAGTTGGTAATCTTTAGATGCTTTACGCATGATGTATTTTGATAACTGTTCCGCTTTGATTGAGAGTACGGGGAAACGATTCAAGTAGGGAGAGCGGCGAAAAATTTTACACGCTTCACGCCAACTGCCATCTAACATGACAAACAGTGGTCGTTTGCCTGCAATCATCTCTACCTTACTTACCACTTGTTGCGGAGGTTGAACATAGTCACCAGGGAAAACTACAAACGGTTGCCATTGAGGGTCATCAAGCAGATCAAGCATCTGCTGATTGGGCTCCGTCCTCGACCATAGGTAGGCGTAGGTCTCTTGCACAACATCTGCAATCAATTTGCCGGTATTACTTGGTTTGAGAACTTCGGTATCAAACATGATCAAAAGGAAAGCGGCATTTGATGTGACTTGCGGCTGATGTGAACAAATACAGTAATCAACGTTTACTTGGCAATATCTACAGCGATTTACCTTGGCGCCTCTTGCATTAAATGGTTTGGTAGACCGCGCTAAACGATCAATATGCAGGGTATGTACTTTGTGTATTCTCATGAGAGCGTCGGTAAATAAATGAGATGGGCATTCTACGCGGAGGTGAATGTTATATCTAGCCAAAAGACAACGATATGATAGAGTAAATTATTCCATTAATGATGTAATAGTGATTATTTGATGCGTTATCTTGTACTTATTACCCTTCTATCCCTTTTCGGGTGCTCGACCTCAAGTCAAGTAGACACTTCCACCACTTCGCAAAACAAGTTTGTGCAGACTAACTCCATCTTTTCATCACACTATATGAGCTGGAAAGGAACGCCGTACCGTCTTGGCGGAGTTTCAAAAATGGGGATAGATTGTTCGGCATTTGTTCAAATCACCATGAGGGATATCTACCGTATTGATGTAGCAAGAACGACGGCCCAACAAAACCATCAAGGCGTGCTGATAAAGCGAGGTGATCAGATACCTGGCGATTTAATTTTTTTCAAAACGGGAAAAAACGTTCGTCATGTCGGAGTTTACTTAGGGGATAAACAGTTTATGCATGCATCAACCTCGAAAGGAGTGATCATTTCTAGGGTAGACAATCCATATTGGGCAAGTACGTTTTGGAAGATTAAAAGAGTGATATGATCCCCACCGACGTATCGATGGGAACCGTTTTATCGAGCTAAAACCGAATCAAACAAGTTTTTTATTAGACTAATGTATTCTTCAAGGAATGTCACTTGTTCGTTAGTGGCTTTCGCTTGCCAAGCGCTAGCAAGCACTTCACCGAGGTCATCAACAACGGCATCTGCCTCTTTGAGCAGTTGAAATCTTATGGCGCTACTTAATTCAGGGTTTTGATCAAACACCGTCATAATATTCGAGGCAACCATATCAGTGACGACATCTTCAACCGTTTCGTCTCCGGTATCTCCAGTGCCATCTATAAAAAGAGACAAATTTTCAGTCAAATACTCAATTAATGACAAGTAACCATCATTATCAACAACCATATTATTTATCCAGATAAGTAAAAACAAAGAAACAAACTGTCGTTATTATTCGATTAACAGACGTAGTTGTAAATCATCTTTCACGTAAATAGCAGTATAAATGTTTAAACTGCCATCTGTCTTATAAATATTATTTATGAGACTGCCATCTCATGTTCAAATACTGTTGTGCGATTGCGGCCGTTTTGTTTTGACTGATACAGGGCCCGATCAGCTTGACCTAACCAATGAAGATGGTCTTTACAACTGTCATTAAGTTGGCTAACACCGATACTAATAGTAAAGGTGACTTCAGACCCATCTGTGTTTATTATAGTCTCTTCAACGCGCTTTCTCAGACGGTCGGCAAAATAGAGAGCTTCAACTTGTGTTGTCTTAGGCAGTAATACGGCAAATTCATCACCACCGTAACGTCCACAAAAATCACTTCCTCTTGAAGTTCTAAGTAGCAATGCTGCCGTTTCTCTTATGACATCATCACCCACAATATGACCATAAGTGTCGTTTACTTTTTTGAAGTGGTCAATATCGAGCATGACAACAGTAGAGTTTAAACCACTATTTTTGCAGTCTGTAAATTCTCGTTTAAATTTGTTTTCCCAATAGGCCCTATTGAATAAACCCGTTAACCCATCGATTTGGCTTAATCGAGAGAGTGCCTTATTAGATTCACGTAAATGTAATTTATTTTTTGCTATATCGGTAACGTCAGTAATGATCATACTTACATGAGTAACTTCACCCGAGAGCGAAGTGAGTGGTGTTAGAGTGATGTTTTGGTACATCTGAGGTAAACTACCTGAAACCGGGCAAAAGTTTGCGAAATTAAAAAGGTATGGCCGGTCTTCCCAAGAAGTAAAAGATCGTGTTTTTAGAGTTCGGGTAGCGTCCACTTTTCGTGTTAACCACTCTTTCGGTAGATCTTCACACACCTCAAAGATATTTTTCCCAATCATATCATCACTTTTCACACCGCTATAAGCAACCATGAAACTGTTCCAAGCACAGATGTTGTAATCCCTGTCTAGCACAACAAGTCCTGCATCCATATGATCTGTAACCTGCATTGCCCAGTGCAATTCAGAAACCTCAAGTATTATGTTCGTCACTAAATTGTATCCATTATTCGTATGATCTCAGCCAAGGAATCCACATCCATTAAATAAACCACATCACATATTAAGTCCAAATTCTGAGCTTTATAGCTGTATTCGATAGCAAACATCTCTTTATTAACATCAAGGCGTCGTTGACCGTTACCATTATTAAATTCTCTTATTTCTCGATCTAATATCAGTGGCTGCCTTAACGAGAATGAGAATCCAAGTTGTTCTGATAAAGAGACTAAATAAGAAGAAACCAACAGATCAGAGACATCAATATTAAGTTCATTGAGACTCCCTTCATCGATCTTTATGCCTATACGTTCACCAAACAGACTAACATCACTGCCTGATAGACACATTAAGGCTTCACCGTGTATGCCACTTCCCACAAATCGTTGAGCAATGGGAGAGAAATCTGAGTTCTTAAAAATACTGTCCATTTTGGCTTCTAACTGATCGACTGACATCATCTTCAATTTAGGTACTGGCATATGAAAAAACTCGCCAGAATACTCAGAGATGATTGCCGCGCCTTTACCCAATGCAATATTACTAATTTCTTTAAACTTTGATATGTGATCTAAATGCCGAATCTCTTTATTTACTGCAGAACTTGGGCAATGGTGTTCAAGGTGTAAAGTGTCAAACAATGCTGTGATTATCTTTTCACAAAATGGTTTTTTGATAAAATCAAAAGCACCAAGATTTAAGCAGCGTTTAATCGCTTGGTCTTGTATATCACCAGAAACAATAACAACTTTAGATGGATAGGCATTGACAGGAAGAGCAGATAAAACTTGATATCCATCCATAACTGGCATGGTTAAATCAAGAAAAACAACATCAATATTTTGTTTAGACAGTAGTTCAAGTGCTTCTTTACCATTTTCAGCATAGTGTAAATTTACAGAGCATGATTCGGTAAAATATCTTGCCAATGATTTCCGCGCTAACGGCGAATCATCACAAATTAAAACACTTGGCATAAAAGCATAGGTCCATTAGAAATTTAGGTGAAGTTTCTTATCTTCTCATTATTTTTTAATAGGTTATAGTAATAATCATTGTAATGATGACAAGGATCACTCCATTTTAGTAAAAAATACACGAAGTCAATTGTATACACCTCTTTAGTAGCATACTTTTTACATATGGAACTGAGGTCACTCCTATTTTGTTTATCATTCTATATAGCCACAATTTAGCCAATAGCGGTTAAGTTGATATTTTCTCACCTATAAATGCCAACAAATTCTTTTTGTTAAGATTTTCTACACTTTTTTACTACTATCTACTAAATGTGCTCTGCTCCACAGTTTATTTATCAGAATATAGTCTAGAATATCAATAGCTAAATACTCTTCCATCAATGTGGGGATACCTTTATGTGGCAATCGATTTCTAAACAAATATCTGATGCGTCTGGTTCTGAATTCAATATTATCGAACATGAGGTAATCGATGGCGGTGAAATTAACGACTGCTTTATGGTGTCTAATGGAGATGTAAGGTATTTCATTAAAAAAAACAGTAAGTCATCTTTGCCAATGTTTCTTGCTGAGGTTCAAAGTTTGCGGCAACTCGCTTTATCCCATGAAGTCCATGTACCAAAAGTCATTCATATTGGAACAACGAAAGACTCTTCATTTTTAGTGCTTAACTTTCTGCCCACAAAACCGATCAGCAATACATCGTCGCTTTACGCATTCGGTGTTCAACTTGCTAAGCATCACTTATGGGGTGAACAAGCTGAATATGGATTTGATGATGATAATTATCTAGGCACCACTTTGCAACCGAATGAGTGGAACAGAAAATGGTGCACATTTTTCTCTGAGCTGCGATTAGGATGGCAATTGCAGTTGGCTAAAGAGAAAGGCATAAATTTAGGTAATATCGATAATATTGTCTCTAACGCTAAATCGTTATTATCAAATCGGCAACCCCGTCCTTCTCTGCTTCATGGCGATCTTTGGAACGGCAATGTTTCTACCTCTGTCAATGGGCCCATTATGTATGATCCCGCTTGTTATTGGGGGGACCATGAGTGTGACATTGCAATGACCGAATTGTTTGGAGGGTTTAGCGACTCTTTCTACCAAGGTTATGCTTCTGTTTATCCGTTATCTGTTGGCTATCAAGAGCGAAAAGATCTTTATAATCTTTATCATATTCTCAACCACTTCAATATGTTTGGCGGTGATTATCTTAACCACGCTCAGAAAATTATTTATGAATTGCAACTAGATTAAACTTTTTCACTTAATTTATTTTTTCTAAAGGCATTGAACTCATTTTAATGCCTTTTTCTATTGTGTTAAGTAAGGTAAAAAGATAGTGTTTGTTATGGTTAATCATCCTATTTTGATGATTGAATTATAGCCGTTATTTCTGGAGTATTTGTGCAAAGTTATCGTTACGAATTTGCTCGCTTATCAAAGCTAGCATTCCCTGTTTTTGTTGCTAGTGTTGCCCAAACTGGCATGGGCTTTGTTGATACTGTGATGGCCGGTGGCGTCAGTGCGACTGATATGGCCGCTGTTGCTATCGCTGCAAGTATTTGGTTACCTTCAATCCTTTTTGGCGTCGGATTATTGATGTCACTGGTTCCTGTTGTCGCTCAGCTAAATGGATCCGGTCAAAAAGATAAAATTCCCTATCAAGTGCATCAAGGTTTTTATCTGGCACTATTAACCTCTGTTCCTATTATGTTATTGCTTTTAAAAGCGGGATATATTATTGAATATATGGATGTAGAACCTGCTCTTGAAGCTAAAACAATCGGATATATGTACGCGGTAATATTAGCTGTGCCTGCATTCCTACTGTTCCAAACGTTGCGAAGTTTTGCGGAAGGGTTGTCATTAACCGTACCAGCAATGGTTATTGGTTTTATCGGGTTACTGGCTAATATACCGCTCAATTGGATGTTTGTTTATGGCAAGTTTGGCCTTCCTGCACTTGGTGGTGTTGGTTGTGGTGTCGCAACCACCCTTGTTTATTGGCTAATGTTTGTCTCACTGCTTATCTATGTGTTAATTACTCCCCAACTAAAAAAACACCAGCTGTTTAAAGAGTTTTTCTCTCCTGATAAAAAGGCCATAATTCGACTTTTCAAACTTGGATTTCCTATTGCAGCGTCAATATTTTTTGAGGTGTCGTTATTTGCAGTTGTGGCCTTGCTCCTTGCTCCTTTTGGTTCTCTGATTGTCGCAGCACACCAAGTGGCAATGAATATTTCCTCATTAATTTTTATGTTACCGATGAGCATCGGAGTCGCTGTCAGTATTCGTGTTGGCCATCAACTCGGTGAGAAAGATATCCAGGGCGCCAAAATTGCATCTCATTGTGGCTTAGCGCTTGGTCTTTCAACGGCATTGATTACAGCAGCCCTCACTATTATTTACCGTGAGCCGATCTCTTTACTTTATACTGATAATATGGAAGTGATAGCGCTCGCGTCAAGCCTTCTTCTTATGGCTGCTATTTACCAATTTACTGATTCGATACAAGTTATCGCAGCAGGTGCATTAAGGGGTTATAAAGATATGAGCGCAATATTATCAAGAACACTGATTGCGTATTGGTTTATTGGTTTCCCAATTGGTTATATATTAGGCATCACTGACTGGATTGTCGAACCTATGGGAGCACTCGGATTTTGGATTGGTTTCATATGTGGACTGACCACTGCGGCACTTTTATTGGGTAAGCGTCTTTTATGGATTCACAGACAAGACGATGAATTCCAGTTAATACTCGCAGAAAAATAGGATTAGAATGATGAATATGTCTCAGCAGAGACATAAGGTCACCGCGTAACCAATTAAAGAAGGATGCGCTGACCTAATAGTGGCACTTACCTCCTGTGACACCGAAATTATTAGCCAAGGCGATGTTTAAATTTGTCTGTTCGCCGCTTTATTCTTTCATTCTTTGATCAAGACGCTCAGAAAAGCATCAAACAGTCGTAATTATTCAAAAAATAGTGTGTTTATACTTGCACAGCCCTGCGTTGATGGTTAATATTCGTTTCGCTTTCAACGAAAGCAGATAAAGAAAGCTCGCTTAGCTCAGTTGGTTAGAGTACTTGCATGACATGCAAGGTGTCACTGGTTCGAGTCCAGTAGCGAGCACCACTTTATTGAGTTTTACAATTAGCTCGCTTAGCTCAGTTGGTTAGAGTACTTGCATGACATGCAAGGTGTCACTGGTTCGAGTCCAGTAGCGAGCACCAAATTTTAAAAGCCTGTAATTAAATTTACAGGCTTTTTTCGTTTAATCTCGGAGTGAAATAATGAAGCGTATCGTTTTGTATGTCTCAGATAAGTGTGTCCATTGCAAAGCAGCTCAACAGTATCTAGACGCTAAAAAAATCCCATATAGATTAACGGATGCAAAAACTCAACGTGGCAGAAAAGAGTTACAAGCCATCGGCGCGAAAGGGGTTCCAGTCATTAAGATTGCCGATCAATACCTATTCGGCTTTGATATCAAAGCGTTTGATAAAATGTTTAAAAGTTAACAAATTTTGTGAGTATTGATATTACGACTGATTACAAACATACATAACCAAATACATATTGTTGACTCAAGTCAATAAACGTTAACATACCCACTACATTACTGATTCCGTTTGAGCTAAATCAATAAAGTACTTCCCAACATCGTTATATTTAAGCAATTAACAATAATAAAGGATGTTGCTATGTTTGGAATTGACCCATATTCGTTTGAAACCTTACTTCCAGGTGTTCTTCTTATCGCTACAATGGCAGGCGCCATGATTTGGGCTTTCTTTAAAGTTCGTCACTTAATGAAGCAGTCTCCACAAGAGTAGCGAATAAACTGGTAGCGGCTGATTGTCACTCTTTACTACTGAAGTTTGTAGTTCAAACTCTTTTTAACGATTGGCCACTCACTGTTTATAATTGAAAATACGACAGTATCCCGATAACCTCCATCGGGATCTTGTTGGTGATTTCTCAATACCCCATCCTGCTTCGCTCCCAATCTGGCTATGGCTGTTCTCGACGCTTGGTTATGCCAGTGGGTTCTAAATTCTACGGCAATAACACCAAGTGTTTCAAATGCATACTGCAACATTAACAGTTTGCACTGAGTATTGGCTGACGATCGTTGATAACTTTTACCATACCAGGTGTAACCTATTTCTACTCTTTTGTTTGCGCTATCAATGTTGCAATAACGTGTTGACCCAATAACTTCATTGCTATTATTATCGATCACCACAAAAGGCAGTGATTTTCCTTGTAGTTGTTGATGTAAAGCTTCTGCTATGTACGTCTCTGCTGTCAAAGCATTAGGCACACTAGTAAACCATAATGTTGACAGGTCGCCATCTTTTTCTGCCTTAATGAGACCGGTTAAATGCGCATGTGAAAGCGGAATTAACTTAACTGATGAGCCGTTTAATTCACACGGTTCAATCCATTGTTGAATACTCATTTCTATCCTCTTAATTTGTTACTTTCTTAATCAACATCGAGGTATCCATACGACCAAAACCTTCATGTTGTAATGCTTTATATTGATTATCTACATACTCAGTAATGGGCAGCGATAATTGGTGCTCTTTGGCTTCGGTTAAACAGATATCTAAATCTTTTCTCATCCAATCAATCGCAAAGCCAAAATCAAACTCCCTTTGTGACATGGTCACGGATCGATTCTCCATTTGCCAAGAACCTGCAGCACCATGTTTAAGAGTATCTACAACTTGTTCTACGTTTAATCCTGATTTCTCTGCTAGTGCGAGACCTTCACTCAAACCTTGTAACAGACCGGCAATGCAGACTTGATTGACCATTTTACATCGTTGTCCTTGGCCATTTTCACCTAACAAGGTTATCTGTTTGGAATAAGCGTTAATAACAGGCTTCACTTGGTTAAATATCGCTTCATCACCACCACACATTACGGTTAACAATCCATTTACGGCTCCTGCTTGACCACCTGACACCGGGGCATCAATAAACGAGATGTTCTTATTTTGACAGGCTTCGGCTAATTCGACGGCCAAAATTGCTGAAGTTGTGGTGTGGTCAACGATGATTGTCCCCTCTGTTGCTCCAGCAAGAACACCTGAGTCACCATAAATAACACTTCTTACATCATCATCATTACCAACACAAACAAACACGATATCAGCATCAATGGCTGCTTCTCTCGGGGTTGCAGCAATAGTACCTTCGTAGTTGGCACACCACTGTTCTGCTCGAGAGGTAGTTCTGTTATATACCTTTATTTCATAACCTGCTGTTTTAAGGTGACCTGCCATTGGAGACCCCATTACACCAAGCCCAATAAATGCAACTTTTGCTTTGCTCATACTTTGCTCCATAAATTTGAATTATTACTATTGATTACTCTACCTCTTCCTATCTCTCTATGTCACTAACGAGTTGAAAATACATAGGTCGCAACAATGGTAATTTGGGTGTTAAGTTCTAGTCTTAAAGATGGAATAACAGTTTTACTTTCAATTTTGATGCCAATGGACGTTTGGATTCTCTTATGACTAAAGTGAATAATAAAATTATCAAGCTGTTGTTATCTTATTTATTCGTTCTTAGTGCTCATACCAGTGCAGCGACGAATGATCTATCATTCCTCACATCTGAAGAGCAAGCTTGGGTAATCAATCATCCCGAAATAAGAATTGGAATAGACTCACATTTTCCTCCTTATGAGTTTGTCGATGATTTAGGCAACTATACGGGTATGACAGCAAACTATTTATTGTTACTCGAAAGCCGTTTGGGGGTAAGTTTTAAAGTTGTAAAAGGAATCAGCTGGGAACAAACGTTAACTAAAATTGCGAATAAAGAGTTGGATGTTCTGCCGGCAGTCATTAAGACAGAAGCTCGTGACACGTATCTCGATTTCACCGCATCCTACATCAAAATGCCTTATGTGATTGTGACACGTAAAAATTATAGTCATATCGACAGTATTCATGATTTTTATGGTAAACGCTTCGTGCTTATTTCAGGTTATTCATACAACGAAAAAATCATCCAAAATTACCCAAACTTGCAATCTTACTTAGTGAATACTCCTCTCGAAGCACTTAAACAGATCGCGACCGGTTCTGCTGATGGGATGGCAATAAACCTTGGAGTCGCTAATTATCTCATTCAAAAATACAATCTGAGCAATTTAACCATTGCAGCAGAGTCAGGACTAGGTAATGGTAACTTAAGGATGGGAGTTAGAGATGATTGGCCAATTTTACGATCCATCTTGAATAAAGCAATCTCCTCTATCACTCAAGAAGAGCAAACTCGTATAAGTAACCAGTGGATTTACCAGACGGGCACAACCGCTAAGCAAGATGATTACATTAACTCTCAGTTAAACAAAAATATTCAAATTGGTATCGCAGTCTTAATTCTGATCACCCTACTTATATTACTGTTTAGGCTACTTAGTGTCTCTTCAAAAGATCCTCTAAGTCATAAATTTAGAAATTATGCGGCAATTACAGTATGTCTGCTCGTCGGTTTAGTGGTAACCGTTACCATGTTTTCTTTATCCACGATTAAAGAGTCCCTAACGGCTGAACGTAAAATTGCATTACAAACCATCATGAATACAGTCACATTGAGCCTTGACCATTGGCAAACCACAAAAATTGTCTCACTCAAACACTTAACCGAAAAAGTAGAAATAAAAAATCTAGCCTTTGAACTAGTAAAAATACAGAATGACACAAAGCTGTCATTCGATTTATCCAGTATCCGAATGAAAAAGTTATACTCCTTTTCTCATTTGAATACGGGGGTAAGTAATTACATATTACTTAACACTAATCTGAAACCCATTGCCGCTTTAGACAGCTCAAATCGTACCCTTACTGTTGATCCCTTTGCCGAATATACGCCGTTATTAAAACAGGCACTCAAAGGAGATGTTGTCTTTATCCCACCATTCAATATCAGCTCTTCGAAAGAACCGGTTCATTTTTTTGTCGCTCCAATTAAAAACTTTCATGGGAAAGTTATCGCTTTAATAGCACGTCAAGAGGACCCCAATACATTCTTCACTCAACTGCTCAGTTTCAGTCAAACTCGTTCACGCGAAACGTACGCGTTTGACCGCTATGGGCACATGCTTTCAAATAGCCTTTATTCACAACAGCTTATCGATTTGGGGCTATTACAACCAAGCCAAAGCAGCATTCATAATATTCGGATCCGAGATCCGGGTGGGAATTTGGTTGAAGGTTATCAAAGTGAACGACGATCAAGCCATTGGCCACAGACACTGATGGTAAAAAGTGCCACCACAATTGGTGATGGTAGTAATTATTTAGGGTATCGCGATTATCGTGGCGTTCCTGTCATTGGTATTTGGATATGGCACAAAGGATTAGACATCGGTATTGCCACAGAAGTAGATATTAACGATGTAATGAGCAGTTATTACGCCGCGCGGCATACCCTGTTTATAGGTCTTGGTATCACTCTCATTGTTACACTTGCTGCTGGCGTTATTGCCAGTGTTGTCGGTGAGCGAGCAGTACGAGTGCTTAATCGTTCCAAATTAGAGCTGGAAACCATGGTCGCAGATCGAACGACTGATCTAGCACTGAGTGAACGAAAAATGTCTCTAATTGTTGAGAATGCAGCAGACGGAATATTAGTATTTGATAGTCAAGGGTTAATCATTAATTTCAGTCGGCAAGCCGAAGAGATATATGGCTACACCAACGCAGACATTGTGGGATGTGAATTTGTCATGCTACTTGCCTCCCCTTTTAAGGAGCAATATCAGCAATATCTTGATTTGTGTCGTTCGCAAGGAGAACCATTTGTCTCTCATATAGAGCGTGAAATTATGGGGATCCGCCGAGATAAGAGTACATTTCCAATTGATGTCGCGATTGGATTTACGACTGAAGGTGGAGAGACAACCTACACGGCAATCATTCGTGACATTACCAACAGAAAGAAAGTGTCTGAAGAGTTAGAACGAGCCAAAAATGACGCGGAAGCAGCCACTCAGGCAAAGTCTAGTTTTCTTGCTAACATGAGTCATGAGATCCGTACGCCAATGAACGCCATCATCGGAATGTCGCATCTTGCGTTAAGCACTGATCTAAACGTGAAACAAAGAAACTACATAACCAAAGTACATCGTGCAGCCAATACCCTACTCGGCATTATTAATGATATTTTAGACTTCTCAAAAATTGAAGCGGGAAAACTGACTATCGAACATATCCCCTTCCATCTTGACGATGTTCTGGAAAATGTCGCTACGTTGATCGGCCATGCTGCTGAAGACAAAAACGTGGAGCTGCTTTTTGATATCGATGATTCTGTTCCATTAACGTTAATCGGTGACCCATTGCGCATTGGGCAAATTTTAATCAATTTATGCAACAATGCCGTCAAATTTACCGAGAATGGTGAAGTGGTAGTCACAATAAATGTTGAACCTACTAATGATGGCTCTGCATTGTTCCACCTAGCCGTAAAAGACACCGGCATCGGAATGACGCCTGAACAAACGGCTAAATTGTTCCAATCATTTAGCCAAGCAGATAGCTCAACCACGCGTAAATACGGAGGTACAGGTCTTGGTCTGTCAATTTCACAAAAACTCTGTCACATGATGAACGGGGATATTTGGGTTGAAAGTACCCCTAAATTAGGCAGTATTTTTTACGTTAATTTGAAATTAGATATACAGGCCAATCAAAATAATCGTATGCCTATTCTAGATACTGATATTACGAATCTTAATGTACTGGTGGTGGATGATAACGATACGGCCTTGCACATATTAAGTGATCTACTTGAACATATGGACATGCAGGTCAGCCTAGCAACAAACGGTCAGACCGCCATTGATATGGTTAAGAAAAGTGAAGAGACTCAACCTTATGATATTGTTTTAATTGATTGGAAAATGCCTGGATTGAATGGCATAGAGTGCATTCAACAACTGCCTTTAAGGTTCCGATCATCATCTTCACCTGTCATTATGGTTACCTCATATGGTAAAAACGAAGCACTTATTGAAGCAAAAGCACACAATGTCGAAATTAGATATGTGCTGAGTAAACCTGTCACGTCGCAAAAATTACAATCAACAATCATACAGATTTTACATTCACAACACGCTAATTATGATGAAATACCACAACCGCAGACTGCTAACACTAATTCGGTCACATTCAGTAAAAAAATCCACCTATTATTAGTCGAAGATAACGAATTAAATCAGGAAGTTGCTTCTGGTTTGTTATCAAATCTAGGCATATCATTCACTATCGCAAACGATGGACAGCAGGCACTCGATATTCTTGCTACTAATAGACAATTTGATGGTGTTTTAATGGACATTCAAATGCCTGTTATGGATGGCATTACCGCAACGAAACTTATTCGTCAACAAGATAGGTTTCAAGATATGCCCATCATTGCGATGACAGCGAATGCTATGCTGGGTGATATAGAAAAGAGCTTAGCGGCAGGCATGAATGATCAAATATCAAAACCGATTAATCCAGACTTGATGGCGGCGACCCTACACCAATGGTTTGAGACTGACCATGCGGAAATAATTCAAGCTGATGATTTTGCTAATACAAGTAACACCACCTTACATCTAAAGTCCATAAATACTCGATTAGGGATAGAGCACTTAGCAAATAACCAAACCGCCTATTTGAAATTGCTACGGAAATTTCCAGAACACCATCAACTGGATGTTTCACATATCCGCACGGCATTAGAAGAAAATAAAATTGATGATGCAGTGCGCTACGCTCATACCTTAAAAGGGATATCATCGACAATTGGCGCAACAACACTAAGTCAAATTGCAGCCAACGTTGAGCATGCTATTACTGACACTTCAATCAGCGACAATAGCGCATTGTTGCTGACACTTGAGAGTGAGCTGAATCGTGTAGTTGAAGAGATTACTGCAATAAAAATCGATCTATCAACAACGAATGAAATAATCACACCTATAATTAGTGGAGACTTTGAACAACAGGTTGGTGAGTTAACCACTTACCTATCTCAGTTCAATTCAGAAGCAGAAAGTTTAACCACAAAATTACTTAACCAATATTCAGACGGTGAACTGCACGTAACGTTATTAAAAATATTAAAATCTCTAGAGAAGTATGATTTTGAAGCCGCACTCAAAGCTGCTGAGAATCTAAATAAATTCAAAAAAGAGTAACGGTATGACTCAGATTGAAAAGAAGATCTTAGCGGTTGACGATACAGCTGAAAATTTAGATGTATTAAAAGAGATGTTATCTGAACAATATACGCTGCTGCTTACCACAAAACCTCAACTAGCCGTTACCATTGCGCAATCTCAACAACCGGATCTTGTTTTGCTTGACATCATGATGCCTGAAATTGATGGTTATCAAGTCTGTGAACTATTAAAAAACAACCCCAAAACGGCACACATACCTATTATTTTTTTAACAGCAAAGGCTGAAATTGATGATGAAGCTAAAGGACTTATTTTGGGCGCTGTGGATTACATTACCAAACCCGTTTGTGCCCCAATTCTACACGCTAGAATTGAAACTCATATCATGCTTAAAAAAGCGCAAGACGCGTTAAAACAACAGAATACAATTCTTGAGCAAAAAATTGTGGAACGTACCCGTGAGATAGATGCAGTACGAGACGTCACCATGATTGCAATGGGTACATTGGCTGAATCTCGTGATAGTGACACGGGTGCTCACATTCGTAGGACACAAAACTACGTGAAGCTATTAGCGAATAAACTCGTCGATAACGATAGATTTCATGCATATTTAACCCCAGAAATTATACAGATTCTGTTTAAATCAGCCCCTTTGCATGATATTGGCAAAGTCGGTATTCCGGATAAAATTTTGCTCAAACCAGGGAAGTTGACCGCTGATGAATTTGAAATAATGAAAACGCATTCCATCATCGGAAGGGATGCAATTGCGTTGGCAGAACAACTTTTAAAAAAACAGAACATAAAACACACTTTTTTAACTATTGCTGAGGAGATCGCAGGCGGTCACCAAGAGAAGTGGGATGGCAGTGGTTACCCCGATGGATTAAAAGGGGATGATATCCCTATTTCTGCGCGAATCATGGCCATCGCCGATGTATATGACGCACTAAACTGCCGTAGAGTCTACAAAGATGCATTCTCACACGACAAAGTGATCAGTATTATGACCGAAGGTAGAGGACGTCATTTCGACCCCGATATGTTAGATACTTTCATAGAGAATATAGATGAATTTAGATCCATCGCGATCAAGTTTTCTGATTAAGCAAAGAAGAAGATAAAAACGCCCTCCTTTCTAGAACATGAAGCAAACGCCATAAATACTTCATCGTTTTATCATTGATAAGAAACATAATTGTAATAATCTCAGACCAGTATAGCGTCAAACGAAACACATTAAGTCTCGTTCGAAACTAACCATCATTAACAAGGAATCTATGATGAATAAGCTCTGGGTATCAGCTCTGCTTACTGCAACTATTTCAGGAACAAGCGTCGCGGCATCGGACACATCTGTAACAGAAGTCACTTGGTGGCACGCTATGGGTGGTCAGTTAGGTGAAACGGTCAATAAGATCGCTACCGATTTCAATCAGTCCCAGCATCAATATAAAATAACACCTGTGTATAAAGGATCTTACACAGAGACGTTAACGGCAGGCATTGCGGCGTTTAGAGCAGATGAATCACCGAACATTTTACAAGTTTTCGATGCAGGGGCCGCCACTATTATGAATGTCCCTGGTGTGGCTAAACCTGTTCAGGATATTTTGGTTGAATCTGGTTACGACTTTGATTCAAAAAATTATCTTGCCGGTGTTCGTAATTTTTACGCTGACAGCAAGGGTAAGATGGTCGGAATGCCGTTTAACAGCTCAACACCTGTTCTCTATTTCAACAAAAATATTTTAAGTAAAGTAGGTGCTGATGCACCGAAAACGTACGAACAGCTTGAGGTTTTGGCTGAGAAATTAAAGTCTAAAGGTTATGTGACTTTTTCACAGTCTCACACCCCATGGATCATGTTTGAAAATTTCAAATCACGACATAACCTACAACTTGCAGACAATAATAATGGTTACGACAAGCTGTCATCAAAAATCATGATCAATAGTAAAGACATGATGATGCATTTTAACAAACTCAAAGAGTGGTCTGATAAAGGTTACTACAAATATTATGGCAGTGATTGGGATGCAAACCAAACGCCATTTGAGCGTCAAGAAGTGGCGATGTGGATGGGATCTTCTGGCTCTTTTGGAGGACTGAAAAACCGAGTCAAATTTGATTTAGGAACCACTTTCCTTCCTTATTGGAAATCTGTTAATCCTAACGCTGGATTGACCTTTATAGGTGGCGCTGCGCTGTTTGCCTTAGATGGTAAACCCAAAGTTCAAAATCAAGGGGTTGCGGCCTTTTTTAACTACCTAACTAAACCTGAAACACAAATGTACTGGCACAAAACGACAGGTTATGTCCCAGTGACTAATGCCGCCTACGACTTGACCAAAAAATCTGGATACTACCAACAACAACCGGATGCCGAAGTTGGTGTTAAACAACTAAGTTTAGCGTCAGGTGAGTGGACTAACGGTTACCGACTTGGTTTCTATCCGCAAATCCGTGAAGTGATGCACCGTGAGTTCGACAATATTTTCTCGGGTCGTTCTACAGTAGAGGAAAGCTTGAACAAAGTGGAAGTGGAAAGTGAGCAATTACTGAATCGCTTCGCTCGAACCATTAAATAGACATGCCGATAACGCTATCACTACGCCCCAATCTGTTTGGGGCTTTTCTTAAATATTAGTAATAGGGATTATTGTGGAACGTCGTCAGCAATTCTTACACTCTCCGTTGCCATACTTGTTCTTGGCTCCTCAAATTGTGATCATCGCTATTTTTTTCATCTACCCTGCTCTAAAAGCGGTGTATCTATCATTTATGCTTGAAGACCCGTGGGGAATGTCATCAACCTATGTAGGTTTTGAAAATTACCAGATGTTGTTTGAATCCAGTGAATATTTAAAATCCATCAGTTTCACTCTTTTTTTTGCTGCAATTGTCTCTTTTTTATCGCTTTCCTTGGCACTTTTGCTCGCAGTAAAGGCCGATAACATTATTCATGGTCAAGGTCTATACAAAATCACTCTCACTTGGGTTTATGCCGTAGCGCCTGCTGTCGCGGGAATTATCGGTGGTTTTTTGTTTAACCCACACATAGGTGTTCTCACTGATTTCCTTGCCCTATTTGGCTGGCAATTCAGCCTACAGACTGACCCATTTGACGCCACATTTGCATTGATTTTAGTTTCAGTATGGAAACAGGTATCGGTAAATTTTATCTATTTTCTTGCAGGACTTCAATCTATCTCATACGCAGTAAAGGAAGCATCGATGCTCGACTGTATCAGTGATAACAGGCGTTTTTGGACCATTACATTTCCACTGCTTGCACCAACAGGATTTTTCTTATTGGTCATTAATTTAACCTACTCGTTTTTCGACACCTTTGGCGTTATTGACACCATGACATCTGGCGGACCCGGAGGCACTACTACTTCTCTTGTCTACAAGGTGTACAGGGATGGATTTGTTGGAGCGGACTTAGGCGGCAGCTCTGCACAATCAGTGGTATTGCTTATCTTGGTTTTAAGTTTGACCTTTATTCAGTTTCGATTTGTTGAAAAACGTGTTCACTATTAAGGTTCAGTATATGAAAAGTAACAGAGTGTTTGATCATCTTATTTTGATCCTTGGTGCACTGTTTATGTTGGTACCAATCTGGTTAATATTTGCTAGCTCAACTCACAATCCGAACACCATAGTAACGGAAGGACTGCAGTGGCTACCCGGTAATAATTTTTCTTCCATATACCAAGAAGCATGGAGCAAAAGCTTGGGGTTTAGTGGCGGAGTAACGGCTAAATCGATGATCATTAACTCAATGGTGATGGGGTTAGGTTTTGCTATAGGAAAAATTATAGTCTCCATGATGGCGGCATATGCATTGGTCTACTTTCGTTTGCCTTATGCAACGGCCTGGTTTTGGCTTATTTTCGTCACCTTACTACTGCCATTAGAAGTAAGAATAATTCCATCCTACGAAGTGGTGTCGAGTCTTGGCATGTTAAACAGTTATTCAGGGCTAATTTTGCCATTGATTGCCTCTGCCACGGCAACATTTTTCTTCAGGCAATTCTTTAAAGCCATTCCAGATGAATTGTTAGAAGCCGCTCAACTTGATAACGCAGGACCGATTCGGTTCTTTCTCGATATCTTATTACCACTGTCGAAAACAATGATGTCGGCTATCTTTATCATTATGTTTGTTGTTGGTTGGAATCAATATTTATGGCCAATCATGATGACCACTGATGAAAGTTACAACACCATTGTTATGGGTATAAAACGAATTTTGAGCAATATAAATGAGACCAGCGTTCCTCGTTACGATTATGCATTTGCCATGGTAATTCTTGCCATGCTTCCACCTATTTTAGTGGTGGTCTTATTTCAGCGCTGGTTCGTCAAAGGACTGGTTGAAAGTGAAAAGTGAAAAGTGAAAAGTGAAAAGTGAACTTTATAAAAATCGCCAAGGAAATAACAATGCTCAATATTAAACAGCTTTTTAAAACTTATGAAAATGGTCATCAAGCCGTAAAAGGCGTGAGTTTAGACATAAAAGAGGGCGAATTTTTGGTCTTAGTCGGGCCTTCTGGTTGCGGAAAATCTTCGATCTTGCGATCTATTGCAGGATTGGAGGCTATTTCATCAGGCGAGATTCATTTAGCTGGTCGCCGTGTCGATAACATCAAACCTGCTCTACGTGATATTGCCATGGTCTTTCAAAACTATGCTCTCTACCCACACATGAGTGTGTATGACAATTTAGCCTACGGTTTAAAAAACCGTGGTGCAGATAAAGCGAGCATCGCGCTTAAAATTGAAAAAGTGGCTAAAACTTTAAAAATTGAAGAGTACCTAGATAGGAAGCCCTCAAAACTTTCCGGAGGACAAAGACAACGTGTCGCAATGGGCCGGGCAATTGTACGCGACCCACAACTGTTTCTCTTTGACGAACCCCTATCTAATCTTGATGCTTCGTTGCGTGCTCATATGCGTTTAGAGATTAAAAAATTACAGCGTGAACTAGGTGTTACGAGTGTCTATGTCACTCATGATCAAGTTGAAGCCATGACCTTAGCAGACCGGATTGTTGTATTGAATAACGGTGAGATTGAACAAGTTGGTACACCGACTGAAGTCTACCATCAACCAGCAAGCCAATTTGTTGCTGGCTTTATTGGCAATCCAGCTATGAATTTTGTTGATGCCCGCATAGATAATGGTTATTTAAATATAAACGGTCAAAATATTTTTTTACACCATTATGCTCATCTCTCCTCACAAAACGTGCATTTAGGTATTCGCCCTGAACATGCTGAAATTGTAAATTTTAGTGATCGTAAAGAGTGTGACTCATTGACATTAAAGCTCCCTATTCATGCGATTGAACCATTAGGACCAAATCAATTAGTGCATGGAAAAATTGGTCAACACTTATTTACCGCGGTAACACCAGAAATGCAGATAGACATGACAAGAACACTATCATTGTATGTAAAAGAGTCTAATTTGCATCTTTTTTCTGTTGATGGCCTTCGACTACAACCTAAAACGAATATTATCAGTGCTATCGCATAATCGTTTTATAGGAGCGAATTTGAGTTTATCGTCGAGACAAAAGTTGATTCTTAACTATTTGCAACAATCTCATGGGGTGCTTTCTAGTTCTCTGTTATCTCAACAATTTTCAATTTCGGTTCAAACGATTCGCAAAGATATGAATGAACTCAGTGACAAAGGGATGGTAAGGCGAGTACATGGTGGGATCTCTCTGCCTAGTGCCAATGATAATCTCTCATTTACTAATCGTGAGATGATCAATGTATCGGCCAAACAACTAATAGCACAGGCGGTGGCAGAACAACTTGAAAAGGGTACAAGTATCTTCCTCGGGATTGGAACAACACCAAAACACGTTGCACAAGCGTTGTTGGATCATCCTGGACTCACTGTTGTAACCAATAATATTAACGCCGCTTTAATGCTGAGTCGTAACCCTAATATTACGATTTATCTAGCTGGTGGCATGGTGAGATCATCAGATGAAGATACGGTAGGTGAATCGGCAACTGACTTTTATCGGCAATTTAATATTAAAATCGGCATATTTGGTGTTGGCGCTTTAGGTCAGAATGGAGAACTGCTAGATTTCACACCTGAAGAGGCAAGTTTGTCTAGGGCCATTATAGAACAGAGCCAACAATGCTGGTTAGTAGCCGACAAGACCAAACTAGGACGTTATGCGCCTATAGTTAGCGGCATGCTCAGTGAAATTAAACGACTATTTGTTGAAGTTACTACCGATAAAATTCAGCAATTGTGTCTTAGCAATGATGTAGAGTTAGTCGTATCACAAGGAGGCTCATCATGCCCCCTATTATAGTTGGACATAGAGGTGTATCTGGTACTCATCCTGAGAATACAAACAGCAGCATTAATCGCGCCATTGAGTTAGGTCTTCGTTGGGTTGAGATAGACGTGCAGCCAAGCAAAGATGGGGTATTGGTTGTGTGTCATGATCATACCATTGACCGTTGCAGTGATGGTCAAGGCCGGGTCGATGCTTATACCCTACAACAGTTAAAACAGTTTGATTTTGGCACGTGGTTTTCCCCCGAATTTTCTTGTGAGCCTATTTTAACTTTATGTGAATTATTAGACTTAGCGGTAAAACATGACCTAAATCTAAACATTGAAATCAAAGTGGATAAGCATGACTCACTTAAGGTCGTTGAACAGTTAAAAGAACAATTGGATAACTCTCCAATTCACCGCAACAATATTATTCTGTCTAGTTTTAATCATGAGATTATGCGCCAATTGTGTAAGTACTGTCCGGGTTATCGTTTAAGTGTTGTTACCAAGAAGCTAACCAATCAGACGCGAAATTTGTTGGCAGAAGTAAATGCATATGGTTGCCACATAAACTATCAATGGATTAGACAGCAACAGATTAATGAATTAAAGAAGGGGGGCTATCAAGTGTGGTGCTATACCGTTAATGACGCAGAGAAATATTCATTACTTACAGAGGTTGATGCGATTTTTACTGATTATCCGGAACGGTTTATCTCCAGTTAACCGTATTCCCCATCACTATTTGACAGCAAATACGGCCTTTAAAAACCTCTAACCCAATGGGACTAAAAGTGCTCAATATTGAGCACTTTTATATTGTCTTGAATGTACAGCTGTAAATTACAGGTTATCTAGACGGATATGACTATTTTTGAGACAGTCGCGAGTAATACCAGTACCGCCGTTTAAGTTATTGAAGTGACGTAACAGCTCTTTGATGGCTTCGATTGCTGCCAGTAAATCGCCAGTATGCGCTGATTCTGACGAAGTGTGCATATTACGAATTGGGTAGCCAATGGTAATTGCAGCACTGTCAACACCAGCCAGTGCTGCAGCCATGCCATCAGTGCCCATATCACGTCCTGAAAAATCAAGTTGGCAAGGGATACCTTTTTCGTCACATACATTTTGTAGTAGCTGAACGATAAATTCAGATGCCACTGAACCACGGCCAACCGTAAAACCTTGGCCCATCTTTAATGGATTCATGTTACGAGGACCAATGCCTGGAGCAGCCTCATAATCATGGTTCACGTCTGTCGCAATCAAAATGTCAGGTTTAAGCTCACCCACAACTTGTGTCGAACCGAAACGCCCGATCTCTTCATGGGTCGCAATGGTGTACAACACACGTATATTGTCTAACTTTTCGCTAGCAAGAGCACGAGCAATTTCAGTGACTGAGAAACAGCCTAAACCGTTATCGAGGTAAGCACCGTAGAAGGTGTCTGCTGCAACGCCACGCTTAATTGGGCGATCAAGCAAAATAGGGTCGCCAGCACGTAAACCAAGAGCTTCAACTTGCGCTTTACGATCTTCACCGTGCATGTGTAACTCAAGATAGATAGACTCTGGTTTTATCCCTTGCTCTCCAGTACGTTGCCCTGGGGTTGAGAAATGAATAGCACCTAAAGCTTCAACTGTGCAGTGTTCAATAACTTTGTAAGCCCCTGCCGTGTCTGGGTCTTGACAAAAAACCTTAACTTCGTGACCAATCAGTGTGGTTGGTAAAAAAGAATCCGTATTGATCCAAACCTTTCCATCATCATCAATCTTACGAACCTGCATGCGAATTTTATCAGCATGACCAATAATCATCACGCTGGTTAAATCATCACGGCCTGGATGAGAATCAAACACTATACTCGCAGTGCCTTTAAACTGATGGACGGCCCAACTTTCTGGCATAAACGATTCAAATTCTGGCTTAATCACACCATAACTCATCGCAGCTTCAAATCCGATTGGTGACGGTGCATTCAATACCTTTGACATAAAATCAAATTGGCCTTGAGACATCGGTTTTGTCCAATCCTGCCCTTGCTGAACGTTCTTAAGTTCTGTACTCATTAGTGACTCTTACTATCCATGAATAATTTCCGTGCTGTTAATCATTGTATGCATCAACAGCAAACGGAACTAACAAAAAAATTAACGCAACCAATGTGAATATAACTGTTACTTATCTTATAGGTTGTAAGCGTGCAATTAACCCCACATTCTAATCTCAGCAAGACTTTGTCATAGTTTTTCCAATCCAACGGAGGAACTATGACTCAATCAGAAAAACAGCAACACTGGACAACAATCGTTACTCAACAG
>JAESQY010000165.1 GCA_016764915.1 Aliivibrio sp.
ATCGAAACAAGATAATGGGATCCCATATGCTCTTCCAATCTGTTTTTCCAGCGTTCTTGCAATAGCCGCATCTCTGTAGGTTTTATATGAAAACAAAATTAATAATAGCGATTGCAACACTTGCGATTGTTATTGGTTTGTATGGGTTGTTAACAGAGGCTCCACCTGCCACTGAAACTCAAATAACAGAAATTGTTGTTGAAGAGAATAAAATTAAAGTGTGGTTTTTGCGTAATGACGTTAAACGTGGACAACTTGTTGAACGCTCAGATTTTAGTATCCGCCAGTTACCCGAAAGTGAAGCAAATGCATTAGGTATTGCCGACGAGTCAAATATGAATTTTGATAAAGGTAGTGTTTACAACCGCGAGTTAACAGTACAGTCGGCTGTATTTCCTGAATATATTACAGCCACCAATGACCTTGAATACGTAGAGTTAGTACTCGCTGAAAATAGAGTTCCTTTTGTTATTAAGGTTGATCCCGACGTCATTATTGGCGGTGTTATCAGTCATGGCAGTTATGTTGATGTGCTTGCGCTAGCGAGTGGTGGCAGCAAGATATCGTTTAATAGCGATGAACTATCTCAACCGAAATTTAAATCAATCTCTGTTTCGCCAGTGCTAATCGGGGTGAAAGTATTGACAATTCAGCAAGGTGCAATGTCTGGTGGCCGAAATAACAGTGACGTTACTGCAACGGTTTTAGTGTTAGAACTGACTCGTAAGCAGGTTGCAAAGCTGACTGTTGCAAAGCGTATCGCGGATTTAGAAGTGCATAAATCAATTGGCAGTTATAATGCCGCCGATTTAACTGCGGATGCCGGTGACGTATTAGCTGACTATAAAGCGATTAAAGAGTTTCGCGCTAATAAAATCAGTATTAACTAGGGAAGAATATGTGGTATTTCAGGAAAATAGCTGTCGTGATGCTCATGTTGGTATCTTGTATCAATACAGCGTTAGCACAAAAAATAGTTAACCTTTCAGAAGGCGAAGCGAAAACAATTAAATCAATTAAAGAGATTGCATCGGTATTTATTGCCGACCCTGAAATTGCCGATTATCAGGTGATTGATGCAAATAAAGTGGTTGTTTTCGGTAAAAAAATAGGCAGCACGTCGATTATTGTTTTTGATGAGAATGGCGATACCATTACCAATAATAAATTGGTGATCAATAAAAGTTTGGTGCATATTCAACAGCAAATTCAACTGAAATACCCGAATGCAGATGTGACAATATATAATGTGGGTGACCAAGTTGTGCTGAGCGGCATCGTTTCTACAGAGCAAGAGAAGGATGATATCAATATCATTGTTGGTGAGTTGCTCAATAAAAAGTCAGACGATTATATTATTCAGTGGGAAAGCACTGGAACTGACACTAAATATGAAATGGAGTTTATGAAGCGTCGTCATTTTGCTGGCATCGTGAATAATATTGAAGTCGCTGCAGTCAAACAGGTTAATGTGAAACTTTCGATTGCCGAAGTATCGCACTCATTCTTAGAAAATTTTGGTATTGAATATAGTTCGATAGGTCAAACCTCTGGCACATTTGTTAACTTAGTGACGAAATTTAGTGCCAGTGATATTGCATCCGTTATCACTGCAATCGCGGACGATTCAGTTGGCCAAATCCTAGCAGAACCTAATTTATCTGTCATTTCAGGCGAAAGCGCAAGCTTCCTTGTTGGTGGTGAATTACCGGTTGTTACCGTTGTCGATGGCACCACCAACGTTCTCTATAAAGAGTATGGTGTACGCTTATCTTTAATGGCAAAAGTATTACGTGATGACAAAATTATCCTTTCTTTAAGCCCTGAAGTCAGTACTTTAGATAATCAATATAGCAGTGGCACATATAATTTACCGGCATTAAAGACCCGCCGTGCCAGAACAACTGTTGAGTTGGGTGATGGCCAAAGCTTTGTTCTCGCTGGTTTGTTAAATACTGAAGATGTTGAGTCAATTAAAAAGATCCCATTTTTAGGCGATATTCCAATTTTAGGCGCGCTATTTCGTAGCTCGAGTACTCAACGTAATAAGACTGAATTAATTATTGTGGCAACGGTTAATTTAGTTAAGCCGATCCATGCTTCTCAAGTGCAGTTACCTACCATGGAGAAAACAACGACTTTGCAACGTTACTTTGCGATTGATAGCAGTTATAAGAAGGCCAGTGAGCGCTGGGCAAATGAAGTATTAGCTACTGGAGGGTTCAAAAAATGATCTCGTTTTATCAATTGAAACAATGTTTCTTATTATGTGCCCTCGCATTAACTGTCACCGCGTGTGCAGAGCATGTCGCAGAGCGTCGAGGCACCCAAGTAGATGTCGTTCCTGTGATTTATTCATTAAGTTTAAAAATTGCACCGGAACAAAAAGAAAGTGCTGAAAAAGAGTTGGATCTATTTTTACAAGAGAATAACAGTATTGTATTAACTCAAAATATTGAGCTTATTTGGTATACCAAGGTAGGTGAAAATTTGGCGAGTAACACGCATAAAAAATTACTTAAAAAAGGCGTGAGTGACAAAAATATCAAATTTATTCAGGGTGGTCGTACTGATGCTAAGCGGTTTGATTATGAGATTAACCTAATCGTTTATAAAGTACTTTTGGAAGTGTGTCAAAATCCTAAAGTGACTCATTATGGTCGTCCTGGGGATGGTTGTTATACAGAAAATGCGCGTTGGCAGTCCATGGTTAATCCAGAGAACATGCTAAATCAATCTATTAATGCTGAATACACTAATCGATAAGCGGGAAATGATGTTTAATTTAGTTGATCGTTTAAAAAAAGAAAAATCAATCAAAGTTAAAGAAGAGCATTTAACTTCGGTATTGTTCTATCAAACGCAAGCTTGTCACGAGCTAGTTGTTGAAGCATTTAGATTTGAAGGCATTGAAGCGCCAGTTATTTTAGAAAATATAGATAAAAACATTGAAACTCATGTACGTGAGTCAAGTATTGAAATTGTGCTAGTTGAGCTTAATAACAGCCAAAATGTGAGCAAGGACATGGAGTCGATTAGTCATTTATTGCCAAATGATGCGTCTGTCATTGTGATTGGCAGTGAAGATGCAATTTCGACAATTCGTAATCTAAAATCCATGGGTTATTACTATCTGTTCTGGCCGATCACTAAGCAAGAATTGATCGATTTTATTCGTAGTGTGAATGATAACCGCAAGCGAAATAGCGGATTAGGTCAGAATCGAGTAGCAAAGAAAATTGCGGTATGGGGCTCTAAAGGTGGCGTTGGTGCATCGATGTTAACCGCAGAAATTGCATTTCAGCTGACAACCAATAAGAAGAGTACCTGTCTATTAGTTGATCACAATTTTAGTGGCGGTAACATGGATATTCTCATGGGACTGCAGAAGTTTGAAAAACGTCTTGTGCAACGAGGTTCGTTATCGGGCACTTTAGATGTTGCTTTTGCGATGAGTATGACCAAAAAGGTCAACAATATGTTGTCATTGCTTGCGCTAGACTCTGATGATTTGAATGAATTAGAGTTAAAAGAATACATTATCACCTTAAATAATGAGCTGGAAAAACAAAAAAACTTCATTATCGAAGATCTATCTAGATCTGCAAATAGTAAGCAAGATTTACGTAATGTGGCACAAAATAGTGATGCGATGGTATTGGTTATTGCACCAACAGTAGCCAGTGTTCGTGAAGCGGCAAAAGTGAAAGCGCAATTTACCAATGAAAAATCATCTGCGCGATTTTTTATCGTGTTGAATTATACGATGGTCGAAAAAAACGCCACAGTGACACCCGAAGAAGTAGAAAAATTCTTACGCCAACCGATAGATATTATTTGTCCATTTGAGCCAAATTCTGACGCTATCACACTCGAAGGAAAACACCTTTTTCAGCAAAAAGGTGAAATGGCGAAAAGTTTACACCGTCTGGTATCTTTGCTCGTTGGCGAAGCATTAGAAAATGATAAACCAAGCTTCTTTACGCGGTTAAAAAAGCGAGCTAAGTATGATTAATGCAAAATCAATTTATGTACAAATTCGCGCACTTATTTTTGATGCTTTAGAGCCTGAGGCGGTAAATTCCCTCGACCGCGAGCAGCTGAAAACTCAGCTCAGTAGCGCGGTAGATTTACTTGTTGAGCGAGATGGGCTTAGCGTTCCTAGCGTTATGCGTGATGATTTTGTTAAAAACCTAGTCGACGAATTACTTGGTCTTGGCCCTCTACAAAGTTTGATGGATGATGACAGCATCAGTGACATCATGATTAATGGCCATGAGAATGTGTTCATTGAGCGAGCTGGCATCGTTGAACCAGCGTCGATCAATTTCATTGATGAAGAACAGCTATTACAAATCGTAAAACGCATTGCGGCTCGTGTAGGTCGCCGTGTTGATAAGTCGCAGCCAACTTGTGATGCGCGCTTAGAAGATGGTAGCCGAGTCAATATCGTTATCCCGCCAGTTGCGCTTGATGGTACCTGCATCTCAATCCGTAAATTTAAAAAGCGGAGTATTGATTTTGATCAGCTAGTAGAATTCGGTGCTATGAGTCCTGAAATGGCAAAAATGCTTATGATTGCATCGCGCTGTCGTTTGAATATTATCATTTCTGGCGGTACAGGCTCGGGTAAAATCACCATGCTTAATGCGCTATCGCAATTTATATCTAAGAATGAACGTATTATTACTATCGAAGATGCTGCTGAATTACGCTTGTTACAGCCACACGTTGTACGTTTGGAAACGCAGAAAGCCGGTATTGAAGGCAATGGTGAAATTAACCAGAGAGATCTTGTTATCAACTCACTGCGTATGCGACCGGACCGTATTGTAGTTGGTGAGTGTCGTGGCCCTGAAGCTTTTGAAATGTTGCAGGCAATGAACACGGGTCATGATGGCTCTATGTCAACATTGCATGCAAATACTCCTCGTGATGCAATAGCCAGAATCGAGGCGATGGTGATGATGGCGGCCAATAACTTACCGTTAGAAGCCATTCGTCAGACTATCGTAAGCGCGGTAGATATCATTATTCAAATTAGTCGCTTACATGATGGCTCGCGAAAAGTGATGAGCATTACAGAAGTGATTGGTGTGGAAGGCAGCAATGTTGTATTGGAAGAGATATTCCGTTTTCAGTCAACACATGATGGTGCTAACAAAGGTAAAGTTCAGGGTAACTTTATTACTTCAGGTCTGATGCAACGCTCGGTATTAGTAGAAAAATCGAAATTTTTTGGATTGGAAAATGAATTAAAAGCAGTCTTTACACCACAAGGAGTTAATTAATGTATTTCTTCGCATTAATTATTGGTGGCTTATTGCTGTTGTTGCTATTTTTACCCAAAAAAAAGCAGCAGCATAACTACTTGGATATGAGTAATCATACTGTCTTTGTTGATACCGTTTATGAAGATCAACAAGCAGTAAATATGGCAACACTTTCTGATCAAACGTGGAGTCAAAAATCATCTAAATTATGGTCTAATTGCCAGAGACAATTAGGATCATTCGCACTGGCTAAAGTGATCTTATTTGCATTTATTCTCGCAATTTTTGCGATGAATATTAACAGTAGTTTTATTCGTGGATCTTTACCCATTGTAATTGTTAGCTTCGAGATATTTGGTTTTATATTTGGTTATTTTTGGCTACAACGTAGAGAGAAAAAGCAGTTTGAAGAAGCTTTTCCTGAAGCGCTGAACATGCTAACCAGTGCCGTTAGCTCGGGTGAAAGTATCATGCATGCTATCATTTTTGTTGGTACTGCGCTTGATGGGGAAGTTGGTAAAGAATTTAAATTAATGGGTGATCGCTTACGACTAGGTGATTCACCTGATTCGGTATTTAAAAAGTCTTGCAACCGTTTTCCTTATCCAGCATTTCAATTTTTTGTGATCACGTTACGGGCTAATATGCGCCATGGTGGTCAACTCAAAGAGATCATGACCCGCCTTAACCGTTTAATGTTTGATGCTCGAGCAATTGAAAAAAAGAAATTTGCATTAACATCTGAAGCACGGGCTTCAGCCAAAATTGTTGGCGCAATTCCATTTGTGTTTTTGTTCTTGCTGCAATACCTTAGCCCTGAAAACTTTGAGTTTGTGATGTTTCATCCTTCTGGTCGACCGATTTTATATTACGTGTTAATCAGTGAGGCGATAGGGATTTCTATCATCTGGGCTTTGATGAAGGGAGTTAAATAGTCATGCATATTTTGGCGCCTGAATGGGCTGTGTTACTTCGCTTTCTACTGGTAGGTATAGGGATAGTGTTGCTGTTATGGATAATTTTAAAGGATGTTAAACGCCAATCTTATTTCGAGCGATTTACTGTTGATGCACAAGATGAAATCGAATCGAAAGGCTTTTTAGAACGTTTGAGTGAGCTATTATCTAAGGCATTTACTAGCAATCAGGATGAGATAAAAATGAAGTTTATTGCTGCGGGTTTTTATCAGTTTAAATATGCATCTTTATTCATGCCTGTTAAGTACTTAGTATTATTTTCTGGTGGTATTGGTCTGTACTTTCTAAGTAAAAGTATGGCATTTGAAAGTGCGAGTTTGATCGCTATTATTGCCAGTTGGTTAGTGCTTATTATCATTTTACCTGATGCGGTCTTAAATTTAAGAGCAAAACAGCTAACTGAAAAAATATCTAATAAACTGCCGTATCTATTAGATCTCATGGCGGTATGTGTGCAGACGGGTATGACGCTTGAATCAGCGATTAGCTACTTGAGTAAAGAGATGACTGAATTTGATAAAGATCTGACAAATGTCTTAGTTAAAACAAATGACCGGGCGCGGATCGTTGGACTAGCAATGGCTTTAGATGAATTGTATTTACGTGTGCCCTCAAATGAAATGCGCAGTTTTGTTATGACTTTAAAACAGAGTTTGCAGTTTGGTAGTTCGATTTCTCAGGTACTTACAACACTCTCTGGTGATATTCGCCAAGTGCAGATTCTAGGTTTAGAAGAGAAAATAGGTAAATTAGCTGCAAAAATGTCTATTCCTTTGATTGTTTTTATTATGGTTCCTGTTGTGATCTTGATTGCAGCACCAGGCATTATGAGGATGATGATTAATGTATAAAAATTATCTATTAGTAGCGCTTTTGTTGTTATCTGGTTGTCAGAACACTCAGTTACAGTTATTTGAAAACAAAGAACGAATTTTGGCTAAAACAAATAATTATCAACAACTTGTGCCGTTATATAAACAACAGCTTAGCAGTAAAGAAAATGATGAAATCCGCTTAAAGCTTGCTGATTCTTATCTTAAATCGGGCGATCCTGAATCGGCATTATTTACCATTCAACCCTTGACTGATACTGTAAAATCTAAATCGCAAGGTCACGAATATGTTCAAGTATTAGTGTTACAAGCTTATGCACAATATGAATTAGGCGTTCTTGATGCCGCACTGAATAGCGCATTAGCGGCAAATAACATTCAAGCAAACGATCCTGAGGTAGAAAATCTGTTAGGTATTATTTACGTTAGCCAACATGATTATATTGAGGCTCGCCACTTCTTTAATTTAGCCCGCCGTCATTTTTATGATGATATAAAAATTAAGAATAATTTAGCTGTACTGGATATTATCGAGGGTAAATATGAGCAATCGATCAAACGTTTATTACTCTTGCAAAAAAATGGCATAGCAGATGAACAGGTTACAGCGAACTTGTTACTTGCCATGGCGAAATTGAACAATTTCAGCTACGTAAAGTCAGTGCTAACTCCAAAGTATTCGGATGCTGAAATCCTTGATATGTACCAAGTCTTACGCGATTTAAAGCCAACAATGCAGCAGATGAGTGATGGTTAATATGATGTCTAATTACAGAGCAATGGCTCATGGACCAAGCAAGCAGAAGGGCGTTGCCAGTATCGAATTTGCTGTTGGCTTTTTCGCATTTTGGTTGATGTGTATGGCTTGGGTCGAAATGAGTTATATGTCTTATATTTCAGCTGTGGGTGACATCGCTATTTCTGAAGCGGCGCGTAATGCTAAGTTGCAAGATGACAATTATATGTCAGCGTTTAAAAAACAGTTACGCAGTGGCGATTCCATTTGGGCCAATATGGTCGATATTGATGATTTTCGTTTAAGTATTCAATATCTTGAATCGATGGATGATTTAAAAAATCAAACACTACCTTGTTTGGCTACGGCGGATAATCCAACGCAAGAGTGTGGTAGTGAAGTAGATAGTGCGATTGCCATCTATCGTATCGATTATGACTTTAATTCTATGTTTAGTTATTTTATCGATGAAACCAGTGTTTTTTCTCGGGAAGTGATTGTGATTCAGGAGTACCAGCGTGATACGTTCAGCAATTAATCAACGGGGTAATTTCACTATTGAGTTTGCTTTAGTGGGGGTGATTTTTAGTCTGTTATTAGTCTTTAGTGGTGATGTGATCATTAAGCTTTCTGTAAAAGGCAAGTTAGACCGTTTATCTTTTTCTCTGGTTAATGTATTAAAAGAGCGTACTCAGTTATTTGATGAGGATTATCAAATAACGAGTTCGGAAGCTAAATCAATTAACGAAATTGCGAGAAACTCTCTCCGTAGAACTTTAATGACGTATGACAATGAGCGGTTTGGTGTTCTGGTTGAAGAACTAACTTTTTCTGATATAGATACACCTAATATTTTAAAATCATTCTCTTTTGAAGGTGGATGCGTTGTTGCAAAGACACTTGCTGAGTTGGACCATCTTTCGGTGATTACCTCATGGGATAGGCAGGCGAGTTTGTATCGCGTTACTGTCTGTTATGAAACTGATAATTGGAGCGGTGAATTGCTCGGTGAAGAGTTTACAACCGTGAGTTCCTCGTCTGTGATAATAGGTAGATAAAGATGCATTCAATTCGTAAACAATCGGGTCATGCCGCTATGTTATTCGCTATGATGATCCCGGCTTTTTTTGGCATTTTCACTTTAGCGAGTGATGGCGCAAGAGCACTGCAAAGTAAAGCACGTTTAGAAGATGCGGCGGAAGCTGCAGTATTAGCGATTGCGGCTCATAACGCGGATAATTCGGGCAGCAGTTCCGGTAGCGCTATTAATAAGAAAATTGCCAGTGATTGGATCGGTCAATATATGCAAGATATGCAGGCTATTTCTGATATTAAAATAACAAAACTTAACTGTAATGACATCGCTGAGTGTAAGGAAGGGCTTGAAAATGGTGAGTCACGTTATTTCCAATATGAAATTCTTGCTAAAACTAACCATTTATCTTGGTTCCCTGGTAATAACAGCACGGCTGGCTTTGGTGAGTCATTTGATGTAGTTGGTTCTGCAACAGCAAGAAAATTCCAGAGTGAATCTGTCGACGTTATGTTTGTGAGTGATTTTTCTGGGTCAATGAATAACAAATGGAGTGGTGGAAGTAACAGTCGTAGATACAAAGATTTAATTAAGATTATCGGTGATGTGATTAAAGAACTAGACAAATTTAATAATGCACATACAACAACAACTAATCGTGTCGGTTTTACTGGTTTTAATACTTATACCAGAAAAACAGCTGACAATAGCTGTTACCAAGATCAGTACGACAGAAGTGCGGGTCGTACCGTTAACAAGATATTTGAGGTAAAAGGTTGTAAAAGTCGCTCTTCAGGTGGTGCAAAATTTCACGATATTGCCATGACCGACAACTATAACGAATTTAAGAATACAATAAAATACTTCAAGCCAGGTGGTGGAACAGCTTCATATCAAGGTATTATTCGTGGAGCACAAATGATGGACGCTGCCCCAGAGCCAAGGCCAAGACGCATTATGATTATTCTTTCTGATGGTATCGATAGTAAGCGTAGTAGAGCGAATAAATTGGTCGAAGAAGGTATGTGCAGTAAAATTTTGTTGAAACTTGGTAATGCCAACACATCCGATGGAAAAGCAATTAAAACCAAGATGGCTGTTGTCGGATTTGATTATAATCCGGCTTCAAATCCGAGTCTTGCCAAGTGTGTGGGTGAACACAATGTATATGGAGCTAACAATCCTGAAGATGTATTAAACAAAATTCTAGAGCTTATATCCGAAGAAATTGGACATTTGAAATAGTGTCAAAAACTAAAATTGTAACTGTAGTAAATACTGCGTAGTTATTAACTTATCGTTAATGTTCAGGAATATCATAATGAATATAAAATTTAGCACATTTGTGCTGGCTATTAGTCTCGTGTTACCTAACTTGTCAGTAGCAAAGTCTTTGAGTAATCAGGCTCTTAGTTATTACTGTGGTAACGATAAAATTGAATATGAAAAAAGTATTACAGTGGGTAAAGGTACCCGAGTTCATTTGAATGAAGGACCATTTTATCAAGTTGAACAAGCGGGTGAATATCAACCCACACTAGACTTTATTAATCAACAAATTGTGAGTGCGGGTGTGAGTGAAACTTGTGCCGAATTTTTATTGACCAATGGCTTCTTACAGTCAATGGACAGTGGTCAAATGATTGCACGAGTATACTTTGATTTCGATAATGCCCACTTAACAGATAAGTCGAAATATGTATTAGATACCATAATGCAATTATTGAAGCTGAATAATAATAATCTTGTTGTTGAAGGTCATGCTGACACTACCGGCACCGCTGATTACAACTTTTCACTTGGGTTAAAACGTTCGCGCTCTGTGGCTCAGTACCTTAAACAACTCGGTGTTGAAAAAGGCAGATTAGAAGCGACTTCTGTTGGTGATACTATGCCAATAAGTGATAATGATACTGAAGCGGGAAGACAGCTGAATCGCCGGGTTGAAATTAAATAGTCAGTATTTGGACTTCATTAGTATGCTTTCTACGTTATGGATTATTCATTCTATTATCTCATTTAAATAAGACCTCTAAACACTACCTCGGGATTGTTTTGTTTGATTGCTGATTACATCTTTTGTAAAAGTGGGCAGTTATAACTTGGCTGTTGTAATTCATTCCAAATACGACTGATTGCCGGTGATAAACCGCCAACCTCGATGCTAAATCCAAGGGCCAACACGGTATTGTTTAGATCGTTTACGTACTCAGGAATAAATCCGGTCAACTGGGTTAGGGCGGTTAATATAGTTTGATTGTTACTTTCGACCACCATCGACATATC
>JAESQY010000166.1 GCA_016764915.1 Aliivibrio sp.
CTCGTGGCTTGTTGTCCGACTGACTAAGCTAGAACCCTTATGGCTCTTGGTTTCTAAAAGAAGAAGCCGCTCCGTGTCAGTGAGGTCGCATTATAGAGAGTTCGATCACATTGACAAGTCTTTTTATGAATATTTTAAACAAATCAATCCAACCGTTGTTTTATTATACAATCACGCCTTTTTATGTTCTCTTTTTCATCATAATCTATAACAACGAGTAAACTTATGGAGATTCAAATGAGCCAACCACTGCGCAGCTACCGCGGAATAACACCGACTATTGGCAAAAATGTATATATAGATAGCTCTTCCGTATTGTATGGTGAGATAACTATTGGCAATGACTCAAGCATCTGGCCTTTAGTCGCCGCTCGAGGCGATGTAAACCATATCATTATCGGCGATAGAACCAACGTACAAGACGGCTCCGTACTTCATGTCACTCATAAAAATAGAGAGAACCCAGAAGGCAGCCCACTAATCATAGGTAATGATGTAACAATTGGCCATAAAGTAATGCTTCATGGTTGCAATATAGGTAACCGAGTATTGGTGGGTATGGGCTCAATTATTCTTGATGATGTGATCGTAGAAAATGACGTCATGATTGGAGCTGGCAGTCTTGTTCCACCGGGAAAACGATTAGAGAGTGGTTTCTTATATATAGGCAGTCCGGTAAAACAAGCTCGTCGTCTATCTGATAAAGAGTCCACTTTTTTACAGCAGTCCGCTGATAATTACGTTGCTAACAAGAATGATTACTTAAACGAGACTACTTAAGCTCAACGTGTCCTAATTCAGTAAAGCACTCATCTTCTATACGCTCTTCTATTATCTCTTCAATATCAAAACGAAGAGAATCAAATGTGGAGAGCCCTTCTTTATTACTTGTTATTGTATGTCCCGCCTCTTTTTCTAACCACTCCTTGCTTACCCAGCATTCAATCAACTGACCAGATTGCTGTACCGGGAAATTAACACCATCATTTATCCACTGTTGAATATCTGGGAATAGAATATGTTGATTCATCATGACCCCTCTAGGTTCTTTCTCATTTCACGAAGTACCTGCTTACCGCCCGGTCGAATGCCACGCCATAACATAAAGCTCTCTGCTGCTTGACCCACTAACATCCCTAAACCGTCATACGCTCTCAATGCGCCAACTTGTAATGCCCACTGATTAAAACAGGTTGTTCCTTTGCCGTACATCATGTCATAGCAGATAGTCTTAGTTGAGATACAGGCTGAATCAACCCCAGGTAACTGACCATTAAGGCTGGCCGCAGTAGAGTTAATAATTACATCATAACTTTGTAAGCTTGCCTCCTTTAGTGAGCAAGCGCTTACCTCACCATACTGATTGAATTGCTCAGCTAATAACCTAGCCCTACTTAATGTTCTGTTAGTTATAGTGAGTGTTGCTGGTTGCTGTTTAAGTAGAGGGAGTATACAACCACGCGCAGCGCCACCAGCACCTATAATTAGAACCTTGGCGCCGTTGAGGTTGGTTTGATACTGCAATAGATCTTGGACTAATCCCTCACCATCAGTGTTATCACCCAAAATAATGCCATCATCTAACTTCTTTAGTGTATTTACCGCTCCAGCAAGTTGTGCTCGTTCAGTTAATTGATCAGCAAACTGGAAAGCTTGCTCTTTAAAAGGCACGGTAACGTTACAACCCCTGCCTTCATTAGCAAAAAAATCAGTCACCGATTCTATGAAACCATCAATAGGGGCTTCAATAGCAATATATTCTATCTGTTGCTGAGTTTGACGAGCAAAAAGGGTATGGATGTAGGGGGATTTACTGTGCTTAATCGGGTTACCAAAAACGGCGTATCTGTCCATAGGATCCTCAAACAACAAGAGTAGATATATTCAATGCTCTTGACGTTATCACACCCTATACAACTATCAAGCATTAACCAGGGCGTAAAACATTACCAGTCAATGCATCACGAATCTCAGTTGGGGTCTCTCTATCACCAACCACACCGTGTAATATTGTCACTTGTTGTCGATTAAATTGTTGCTCCACCTCAGCAACCGTTCGGCAAGGAGGCATAGTGGTAAGGTTGGCACTGGTTGAAGTGATCGCGCCACCAAACTCACAGCACAATTGTTGCACATCAACATGATCTGTCACCCTTACCGCAATAGAGTTAAACTGCCCACAAAGCAGTTTAGATATATTCGGTTTTATTGGCATAACCCAAGTAACTGGACCTGGCCATGTCGATAAAATCCGTTGCTGAGTCTCTACACTGATCGCTGACCATTCAATGTAGGGATTTAACTGCTCAATATTAGCGGCAATTAAGATTAAACCTTTACTACTTGGACGCTGCTTTAAATTGAGCAATTTCTGTATTGCCTGTTCATTAGTAGGATCGCAACCCACACCAAATACACCCTCAGTAGGATAAGCAATCACCTCGCCACTGTTCAGAGCGGTTACGACTTTTTTCAAATTTTCCATCAGCGGCTCCTAAACTAAGCAAACGACAGTTATAAAAAAAGCGCCCCTATGAGAGCGCCTCAGTAATTCAAGGACTATACCCAAACTACTTCAGGATGCAACATCCTGACATATTCCAATACAATTTACCCTTGTAGCCGTGCTTGTAGAGCGGCATCTTTCGCCATAACGTCTTCTGCGTTCTTTTGACGGTTCGCTTTTACTGCTGCTTTTAACTCAGCATCGCCTGTTGCTAGAATTTGAGCAGCAAGGTATCCAGCATTCTTAGCGCCAGCACTACCAATAGCAACAGTAGCAACAGGAACACCACCAGGCATCATCGCCGTTGAAAGTAGAGCGTCCATTCCTTGCAGTGGGCCTGCATCCATTGGCACACCAATAACCGGTAATGTCGTGATTCCAGCGACAGCGCCTGCTAGGTGAGCGGCTAAACCTGCAGCACAAATAAATACGCCACAACCGCGTACTTCTGCATCCGTCACAAAACTGTGGGTAGCCGCTGGAGTACGATGCGCAGAGGTAATTTTTACTTCCGTTGTAATATTGAATGACTTTAAAACATCGAGAGTAGATTGCATTACAGGTAGATCAGAGTCAGACCCCATTAAAACAGCAACAAATGGCTTGTTCATTCAAATTTCCTTTCAAATTTAAGTACGTAAACGATTGCTTGCGTATTATACGGACAGAATTGAAAATGATCGATAACTTATTTTTGGAAGTTGTTACACTTTTTGTCAGCGCACTGATAGCAAGTGCCCGAAGCCATGTTCCGTTCTAATAGTAGAGAGAAGTGGCACTCACTACACTCACCACTAACTGGCAAATAATTGACCGAAAAACGACATTTCGGATAACTATCGCAGGCGTAAAACGTTTTACCAAAACGAGATTTTCTCTCCGTTAAATATCCTTTGTTACATTCAGGACACTCAATTAATGACTCACTGCTTTCTGCTTTTTTTGGGTTTAGTGGTTCAATATGGTGACACTTAGGAAAAGACGCGCAACCAATAAACATACCAAATCGCCCTTGCCTTAATACCAATTCATTTGAGCACTCAGGACAAGGTAAACCTAATTCTTTAACAATATGTCCATCATTTTGATGCAACGCTCTAGTGAAATCACAAACAGGGAAAGAAACACATCCTAAAAATGGACCACTTTTACTGTGCTTAATGGTCAATTCACTGTCGCACTGTGGACACATCTCCACGAGTGCATGTTCATGCTGAGTAAAAAGTGACATCAGTGCAGCATGCCTTGCTCAGTATTATAAACCAGCTCTTCCATCTGGTTATAAGCGTTCTCATTACCAGGAGCATTGAACAACACCATTAAAATAACCCATTTAAGATCATCCAGCGAGAACTCAGAAGTATCAAGCTCCATAATTCTATCGATGATCATTTCACGAGTTTCACAATTAAGTACATTAATTTGCTCTAAAAACAGAATAAAACCTCGGCACTGTACATCTAAACGCTCACTCTCAATGGTGGTATAGACACGCATCGATGCTGAGCCACTGCTCAATAGGTAAGAACCTCCATCCTCTTCTTGTAAAATAGCTAGCTGCTCTAACCACTGCAGAGCTTTGTAGATATCTTGTTGATAAAAGCCTGCTCTTAGTAACTCTTCTTCAAGCTTATCTTGATCGACGGTTAACTCTACATCGTTGTGTTGTATGTACGTTTCAAATAAGTACATCAGAATATCCATCATGGCTAACCCCTCCGTTTTCTAATATATCCACCTGGGACTGCAATGATAAAGTCTTGCAACTCTAATTCAAGTAGCTGCATCATAATTTCGTGCACTGGCTGCTTACTAGCTTGTGCAATAAAATCGATAGGAGTGACTTTACTTCCTACGTTAGCTAACACTTCAGGAAATGGCAATTCCCCTAACTGTGATTGTACGTCAAAAAGTGTCATTTGGTTAGTCATTGCACACTCTGTTAGCACACCGACTTCATCAACAATCTCTTTAACACTGTCCACTAGGTAGGCTCCTTTTTTTATCAATGCATTACAACCACGGCTGGTCGGATTATGAATTGAGCCTGGTAAAGCAAACACCTCACGTCCCTGTTCATTAGCGTATCGTGCGGTAATTAATGAACCACTTTTTTCTGCAGCCTCAATCACCAACACCCCCGTTGAAAGTCCACTTATGATTCGATTTCTTCTTGGAAAATGTTCTGGCCTTGGCTTCGCATCAGGTCTGAACTCAGAAACTAAAGCACCATTGTCAATGATGTCCACGGCCAACTTTTTGTGACGAGAAGGATAGACTTGTGATAAACCAGAACCTAAAACTGCAATGGTTTCCCCTTTAGCTTTCAGTGCCCCTTGATGAGCATAACCATCAACACCTAGTGCTAGGCCACTAGTGATCACATATCCCTGCTTTGCTAATTCATACGAAAATTGATGGGCGGACTCTAAACCATCAACGGTTGCATTCCGACTGCCAACTACCGCAAGTTGAGGGTTAGTCAATACATTAACCCGGCCTTGCACAAACAAAATAGGCGGCGGTGACGCTATCTCTTTTAGCAACCTTGGGTAGTGAGGAGACTGTAAATGAATAATGTGGCAAGAGGGTTGAGACTGCCACTTCATAGCAAGTTCTATATCTTTACTCAATGGAGCTTGCATATATCGTGTTTGTGCTGCAGTTAATCCACACCCTTTTAGCTGTTGTGCTGAGTAGTTAAGTAGGTTCTCAGGAGAGTCAATAGCAAGCAGTTTTGATAGTTTCTGCCCCCCCAGCCCAGGGGTAAAACTCAGTGTTAACCACTGTATTAATTTTTTTTCATCCATAATCCGACCCTTTGTAAAATTTGAGGTAGATTTGATGCTGTCATTTCGTTCATAAAATGACTAGAATTGGAGCCATAAAGTTATGCTGTTTTCGGCACAGTTCAATATTTAGAGTACCTATGTCTGTATTAAATGTATTAACGTTCCCAGATGAACGACTACGCACGGTTGCAACAAAAGTTGAAACCGTCACTCCTGAGCTTCAAACCTTAATTGATGACATGATTGAAACCATGTACAACGAAGAGGGAATAGGTCTTGCCGCCACTCAGGTTGATGTTCATCAGTGCATCGTTGTTATCGACATCTCTGAAGAACGTAATGATCCAATCGTGTTAATAAACCCAATCATTACAGAGAAACGTGGTGAAGATGGAATCGAAGAGGGTTGCCTCTCAATACCTGGTGCTCTAGCGCTGATTCCACGAGCAGCGGAAGTATCCGTAACCGCACTGGATAGAGAAGGTAAAGCCATCTCATTTGAAGCAGACAATCTACTTGCCATCTGCGTTCAGCACGAGTTAGACCATCTGAAAGGTAAGTTATTTGTCGATTATCTTTCTCCGTTAAAACGCCAGCGCATTAAACAGAAACTAGAAAAAATTAAGCGTTATAACGAAAAAAATTAAATTAATAGAGGTTACTTTGAGCAAATCACTTCGTATTGTTTTTGCTGGCACTCCTGACTTCGCCGCCCGTCACCTGGCGGCGTTGTTGTCTTCTCAGCATGAGATTATTGGCGTCTACACTCAGCCCGATCGTCCAGCAGGTCGTGGTAAAAAACTCACCGCCAGCCCAGTAAAAAACATGGCACTAGAAAGTAATATCCCTGTATATCAACCTGAGAACTTTAAAAGTGACGAGGCCAAACAACAATTAACAGCACTAAACGCTGATCTGATGGTGGTGGTCGCTTATGGTTTATTGCTACCACAAGTCGTATTGGATACCCCAAGATTAGGCTGTATCAATGTGCACGGTTCACTACTACCACGCTGGCGTGGAGCGGCTCCGATTCAACGTTCAATTTGGGCGGGTGACCAAGAGACTGGAGTAACCATTATGCAGATGGACCTTGGTTTGGATACTGGCGACATGTTAAGCATTGCTTCTCTACCCATTGAGCCAAATGATACCAGTGCAACCATGTATGAAAAGTTAGCTCAATTAGGTCCAACAGCCCTGACTGACTGCCTATCGACCATTGCAGATGGTACGGTCGTAGCCGAAAAGCAAAATGATGAACTATCAAACTACGCGAAAAAGCTAAGTAAAGATGAAGCGAAAATTGATTGGAATCTTGACGCCAATACCATTGAGCGCTGCATTCGTGCTTTCAATCCATGGCCAATGAGCTTTTTCTCTGTCGCTGAGCAAAATGTCAAGGTATGGCAGAGCCGAGCTGAACCGCTTGAAGGTGATAACAACCACACGTCTGCTGGTACGATATTTAAAGCGGATAAAACGGGTATCTACGTTGCCACTGGCGATGGTGCTATTGTATTTGAACAGTTACAAATACCCGGTAAAAAAGCGATGCCAGTTCAAGATATTTTAAACTCTCGTAAAGAGTGGTTTGAAGTTGGCACCGTTCTCAACTAATTTTATTCTATTTTCCAAGGCTGGTCCTACGCCAGCCACCATGTTAGGTACCCAACCATGAATGTTCGCGCTACGGCAGCCAGTGTTATTTTCCAAGTTGTTGATCAAGGCCAATCTCTATCCAATGTTTTGCCTGCAGCACAGCAACAGATAAAACCCCGTGATCACGCGCTACTGCAAGAGATATGCTACGGCGTATTACGCTTTTTACCGCGTCTAGAATCGATTGCCAATGAGCTGATGGATAAACCCTTAAAAGGGAAACAACGCGTTTTTCATCACCTTATCCTGGTCGGTATCTACCAGCTAAGCTTTATGAGGATTCCACCTCATGCCGCCGTTGGTGAAACGGTTGAAGGAACCAAAGGATTAAAAGGGCCACGTTTGCGTGGTCTAATTAATGCAGTTCTTCGCAGCTACCAACGCGATCAAGAGGCTTTAGACCTAAAAGCAACAAGCCACAATGCAGGAAAGTATGGCCATCCTAGTTGGTTACTCAAACTGCTTCAGAGTGCTTACCCAGATAGCTGGCAACAAATTGTTGAAGCAAACAATACGAAAGCACCAATGTGGTTAAGGGTAAACCGACAGCATCACACTCGAGATGAGTATCAACAACTACTTAATGCTGAAGAGATAGCAACAGAGACTCATCCCACAGCCCCTGATGCTCTGAAATTACTTTCGCCTTGTGACGTATTGAAGCTTCCTGGTTTTGAACAGGGTTGGGTATCTGTACAAGATGCAGCAGCTCAACTGTCCGTTGAGTATTTGCAACCCAAAAGTGGAGAGTTAATTCTTGATTGTTGCGCCGCTCCCGGTGGAAAGACCGCACATATTCTTGAACGCACTCCAGGTTGCCAAGTTGTGGCTATTGATTGTGATGAAAATCGTCTCAAACGAGTACACGAAAACCTAGAACGACTCAACCTGCAGGCAGAAATCGTTTGTGGTGATGCTCGGTATCCCGAGCAGTGGTGGAGTAGTGAGAAGTTTGACCGTATTTTGCTGGATGCGCCTTGTTCAGCTACCGGTGTCATTCGTCGACACCCTGATATAAAATGGCTACGTAGAGCGGATGATATCACTGCACTGACTCAGCTTCAGGCTGAAATATTTGATGCGATGTGGCTTCAACTAAAATCTGGTGGCACAATGGTTTATGCTACTTGCTCAATTACTCCACAAGAGAATAGAGATCAAGTAACCGCCTTTTTACAAAGAACAGCAGATGCCACACTCATAGATTCAGAGCTTGCTAACCCGGGACATCAAATACTGCCAGGTGAACAAGATATGGATGGTTTCTACTATGCGGTATTAGCAAAAAAGAGTTAATCCATAGCAGCACTTACAAACAGTATTGAACAAGCGTAGGCTTATATTATGAAAATAATCATTCTTGGTGCAGGACAAGTTGGCGGCACACTGGCTGAAAACCTGGTGGGTGAAAATAATGACATCACTGTCGTCGACAAAGACCCAAATAGGCTCAGAGAGCTGCAAGACAAATATGATTTGCGTGTAGTCCACGGATTCGCCAGCCACCCTGATACCTTGCGTGAAGCGGGGGCTCAGGATGCGGATATGCTAGTAGCAGTGACGAATTCTGATGAAACCAACATGAGTGCATGTCAGATTGCTTTTACGCTGTTTAATACCCCCAGCCGAGTCGCCCGTATTCGCTCACCAGAATACTTAAAAGAGAAAGATCGACTTTTTCAATCTGACGCCGTTCCCGTTGATCACTTGATTGCTCCTGAAGAGCTTGTTACCGGGTATATTGAACGATTAATTCAGTATCCTGGTGCACTTCAAGTGGTGAGTTTTGCCGAAAATCGTGTCGGTTTGGTCGCGGTAAAAGCCTATTATGGTGGACCACTCGTAGGCAACGCTCTCTCGGCGCTTAGCGAGCATATGCCACACATCGATACCCGCGTTGCTGCTATTTTTCGTCAAGGACGCCCGATTCGTCCTCAAGGCACCACCATTATTGAAGCTGATGACGAAGTGTTTTTTGTCGCTGCTAGCAATCATATTCGCTCAGTAATGAGTGAACTTCAGCGCCTGGAAAAACCGTATAAACGAATAATGATTGTCGGCGGAGGCAACATTGGAGCAGGCTTAGCCAGTCGCCTTGAACAGTCATACAGTGTTAAATTAATTGAACGAAATCAGCAGCGAGCCGAGCGATTGTCTGAGCTACTCGACAATACTATTGTGTTTTGTGGTGATGCCTCAGATCAAGAGCTGCTTAATGAAGAGCACATTGATCAAGTTGATGTATTTATCGCGGTGACCAATGACGATGAAGCTAATATAATGTCAGCAATGCTGGCAAAACGTATGGGGGCCAAAAAAGTGATGGTATTAATTCAACGCAGCGCTTATGTTGATTTAGTACAAGGCGGCACCATTGATATCGCCATATCTCCCCAACAAGCGACAATATCGGCACTATTAACTCACGTTCGCCGAGCAGATATTGTCAACGTATCATCCTTACGTCGCGGCGCTGCAGAAGCGATTGAAGCCATTGCTCACGGGGATGAGAATACGTCAAAAGTAGTGGGCCGTGCTATCGGCAATATTAAACTTCCACCCGGTGCAACCATTGGTGCCATTGTTCGAGGTGAAGAAGTATTAATTGCACACGATAAAACAGTGATCGAACAGGATGATCATGTGGTTATGTTCCTTGTGGATAAGAAGTATGTACCGGATGTAGAGCGCTTATTCCAACCAAGTCCTTTTTTCTTATAATATGGTTAATCTAAAGCCCATTATGTTCGTAATAGGGCTGGTCTTATCTAAGATCGCCCTTTTTATGTACATACCTACCGCTGTCGCTCTGTTTACCAGTACTGCGGGGTTTATTGAATTTGCACAAGCGGTGACCATCACCCACCTTGTGGCGTTTGCTTGCCTGTCCGTTGGCAGAATCAAAACATTTAAATTCAAAATGAACGTGCGTGACATGTTCCTGATCACCACCTTGGTGTGGACAATTGCCAGTGCCTTTGCAGCACTGCCCTTTGTTTTTATCAACCACATCAGTTTCACCGATGCTTACTTTGAAACCATGTCTGGAATCACTACAACAGGTTCAACTGTGCTCAGTGGCTTAGATACCATGGCACCCAGCATTCTGTTGTGGAGATCTACTTTGCAGTGGCTTGGAGGTGTGGGCTTTATTGTCATGGCCGTCGCAATCCTGCCGATGCTGAATGTAGGAGGGATGCGTCTATTCCAGACGGAATCATCAGATTGGTCAGAGAAAAGTGTCCCTAGAACCAAAAATGTCGCCAAATATATTGTGAGTGTCTATCTCACTCTGACTTTTTTCTGCTTTATTGGCTACATCATTACCGGAATGAGCCCATTTGAGGCAATAAACCACGCTTTTACCACCCTATCCACGGGTGGATACTCCACATCAGACAGCTCAATGAATCACTTCTCCAACGGTTCTCATTGGGTTGGTTCACTCTTTATGTTTGCAGGAGGATTGCCATTTTTGCTGTTTGTTCAGGCACTTAAAAAGAGAGACAGTCGCCCACTCTGGCAAGATGCTCAAGTAAGGGGATTTTTCCTTCTTGTGCTGGTCTGTAGCCTCTCAGTCGCTATCTGGTTAACTCTACAAAGAGATTATCAATTTATCGATGCGCTTCGAGTCTCAATTTTTAATATCATCTCCATCGTTACAACCACAGGCTTTGGTTTAGAGGATTTTACCGCTTGGGGATCATTCCCGACCATCATCTGTGCTTTTATTATGTTGGCTGGTGCATGTTCAGGCTCTACTGCTGGTGGCATTAAAATATTTCGTTTTCAGATTGCATTTTCGCTGCTTAAAACCCAGATGATGAAATTGATTCATCCTTCAGGAATTTTTGTCCAACGTTACAATGGCAGGCCAGTTACCGAAGATATTGTTCGATCTGTGGTGGCCTTTGGTCTGACTTTTTTTATTACTATTATCGTCATCTCCGCAGCGTTAGGAACCATGGGGTTAGATTCAGTCACCAGTATTAGCGCCGCGATTACCGCAGTGGCCAATGTCGGACCCGGTATGGGATCCATCATTGGGCCAACGGGTAATTTTGCCACTCTACCGGATGCGGCTAAATGGATTTTAAGCATTGGAATGTTGATGGGAAGGTTAGAGATATTAACGGTATTAGTACTGTTTGTTCCTGCATTTTGGAAAAGCTAATATCAACAAAAATCAGGAGGCACTCGTTGCGCCTCCTTGCTTCAATTAGACAGGTTGAATGTAGTAATAGATAGCAATAAAGTGACTCACACACCCAGCTAAAACAAACAGGTGCCAAATCGCGTGATTAAACGGAATTCGTTTGTTTACATAAAAAATCACACCTAACGAATAGACCAAACCTCCAGCCGCCAACCAAATCACCGCCCCAATATCTAAAAAAGAGACCAGCTGATAGATAACAATCAAAGATAACCAACCCATCACCAAATAACTGATCAACGAGAGTTTTTTAAATCGATATACAAAGATTATTTTTCCGACCACCCCGACTAATGCGATAAGCCAGATAACCACCATTAACCACATCGCTAATGGCGTTCTTAACCCAACAAGTAGGAAAGGGGTATAACTTCCTGCTATCAGAAAAAAAATGGCACTGTGATCAAACGTTTTTAACCAACGCTTAGCTTTAGGATCCGAGATAGAGTGATATAAAGTAGACGCCATAAATAGCACAATAATACTGGCACCATAAATAGAATAACTCACGAAGGTAAGCGTATCTGCATTTGATAATTGCGCTTGTTGTAATAACAGAACAAGCGCAACTACGCCAAATAGCACCCCAAAAGCATGCGAAATACTATTTGCTCGCTCTTCTTTGGCTGAATACGCAGAGGTCATTGTTCACCTTAATCTGATTTATTGATAGAGAAACTTATTATCACATATTTAGGCTTACACATGTAAGCTTAAATTCGATATATTCAAATATGTGGCAGACGAGTGACCATTATTATAAAATAACACCCTCTAACAATTATTGGATATTCTTATGAAATGTCATCGCGTTAATGAGCTTATTGAGCTAATTCATCCAGAGTGGCAAAAAGATCCTGAGTTAAACTTAGTTGAGTTTATTGTAAAACTCACTAAAGAGGCAGCCTATGATGGAAACCTCAAAGATCTCACAGACGATGTGCTTATCTATCATCTGAAAATGCGAAATAGCGATAAAAAAGAGATGATTCCGGGACTAGCCAAAGATCATGAGAATGATTTTAAAACCGCCATTTTAAAAGCTCGCGGTATTCTGTAACCATCCTTACTAGTCAGAGCTCTCTGGCTAGTGTTAACTTCTTTGACATAATTATTGCTACTCCACAACATTTTTTCTAAAAATTGATAACCATAGATAACTTGTACCATTGATTACGCTATAATCTCGCCACAAAAATCAGATCTAATAAACACAATAAAAATAAAATTTCAGCCAAGACGGTTGTATCCCTTTTTCGTGAGCAAGGAAAGGAAATGAGTCAGGATAAAATAGATATTAAGGATATAACTCCCCAGCAGTTTAATCCGAAAACTCATAAAGGAAACGGCGGCGATCGCTTCAACCCTAGTAATCAAATCTACGTCCGTAAAAGTAAAGGCAATTTTCAGAAGCTGCGTCGTTACGGTGCGTGGTTTTTGCTGCTCCTTTTCTGTATTACACCTTGGATCTCATACAATGATCACCAAGCAATACTGATGGATTTCGGCCAACAACAATTCAGCTTTTTTGCGACCACCCTGTTTCCACAAGATCTCACTTTATTGGCTGTCTTCTTTATTATTGCGGCTTTCGGTCTTTTCTTTTTAACCACTTTTTTAGGCCGAGTTTGGTGTGGATATCTCTGCCCTCAAACAGTATGGACCTTCATGTATATTTGGTTTGAAGAAAAACTAGAAGGCTCAGCAAATAAACGAAAAAAACAGGACCAGCTGCCCCTCACTATCAATTTAGCATTGAGAAAAACAGCAAAACATTTCTCATGGTTTGCCATTGCTCTGGCAACAGGTTTTACCTTTACTGGTTATTTTTTTCCAATCCGAGAGTTGGTTAGTGACTTCTTTAGCTTAAATGCCACGTTTTGGCCCGTATTTTGGGTGCTATTTTTTGCAGTATGTACCTATATCAATGCTGGTTGGATGCGTTCAATTGTCTGTATTCACATGTGTCCATATGCTCGTTTTCAATCAGCAATGTTTGATAAGGACACCTACATTGTTGGCTATGATACTGAACGTGGTGAAAGCCGAGGGCCAAGACCGCGTAAAAAAGACCATAAAGCAATGGGGCTTGGTGATTGCATCGATTGCAACCTCTGCGTTCAAGTTTGTCCAACAGGGATAGACATTCGTGATGGATTGCAATATGAGTGCATTAACTGCGGCGCTTGTATCGATGTTTGTGATGAAACGATGGACAAGATGGGTTACCCCAAAGGTCTTATCAACTATACCACTGAGCATAAACTCGAAGGCACACACACTTCGGTTCTTCGACCTAAGTTAATCGGCTATGGCTCGATTTTACTGATTATGATTGGGTTATTTATTACTCAAATTGTCACAGTATCTCCGATGGGCCTTGATGTTCTGCGTGATAGAACTCAAATGTACCGTATTAATAATGAAGGCTTGGTTGAAAATACGTATACTTTAAAAGTGTTTAATAAAACCCAACAAAAGCAAATTTATCAACTCTCAGTCACAGGCTTATCAGAATCTAAATGGTATGGGCCGAAAACCGTCTCTGTACAACCCGGAGAAATGCGGAGCCTGCCAATCAGTTTAGGTGTCGAGTCCAGCTCACTAGAGAAACCAATTACGTCGATTGAGTTTATCTTAAAAAATGATCAACAAGAGATAATTAAATCAGAGAGTCGTTTCTTCAAAAAGCTCTAATGATTTGATAATGAAACTTCTTCAGGGCGCTTTTATTGCGCCCTTTCTTTTTATATCAGGTACTATTCCCATATAGACCATGACACTAAGAAGCCAATATGGATACTCAAGCCTTTAATTTCAGCGCCCTTACTCCAGATTTTATGTGGTATGCCCTAGCCAGTATTGGTATTAGAGCGGAATCCGGATTGCTGGCATTAAACAGTTATGAAAACCGCGTATATCAGTTTACTGATGAAGAAAAAAATAGATATGTGGTGAAGTTTTATCGTCCTCAGCGCTGGTCTGCATTGCAGATTCAAGAAGAGCATGACTTCTCATTAGAGCTGATTGAACATGAGATACCGCTAGCGGCACCATGTGTTATTAACGGCGAAACTCTGCACTACTATAAAGGTTACATGTTTACCCTATTTCCAAGTGTCGGTGGGCGTCAGTTTGAAGTGGATAACTATGACCAACTCGAAGGAGTCGGTCGATTTTTGGGGCGCATTCATAAAGTAAGTGAAAATAAACAATTCAAGCACCGCTTGACGCTAGGTGTTGATGAATATCTCTACCAGCCTCAAAAACTGTTAGAAAACAGTCAATTTATTCCTCATCACTTAGAAAATAGCTTTTTCTCAGACCTCTCTCTGCTTATCAGTAGAATAGAAGATAACTGGAGTGAAGATTGGACTTCCATTCGACTGCATGGTGATTGCCACCCTGGTAATATTTTATGGCGTGATGGACCTATGTTTGTCGATCTTGATGACGCAAGAAATGGTCCTGCCGTTCAGGACATTTGGATGCTTCTCAATGGGGAGCGTCACGATAAATTGGCGCAATTAGGCACCGTATTAGACGCTTATTCTGAGTTTTGTGACTTTGATTCGACACAGCTGAAACTAATTGAGCCGTTGCGCGGTCTTAGGATGGTGCATTATATGGCTTGGCTAGCTAAAAGGTGGGATGACCCTGCCTTTCCACTGGCCTTCCCATGGTTTTCTGATGCAAAATATTGGGAAAATCAGGTATTGGGTTTTAAAGAACAGATAGCCGCACTTTCAGAAGCGCCTTTAGAACTTATGCCACAGTGGTAATACACAATAATCAAAAATTTATTATCAGGAGCTACTTACACATGTTAAAGAAAATACTCGCTGCATCAATGCTGTTTGGATTAATCGGTTGTTCAGAACCCGCTAAAGAAGAGGTAGCAACCCCAGTCAAAGCAGAAGTAGTCTCTGTCCAAGCAGAGAATAGTGCAACTGAGAGCGTAGCGCCTAAAAAAATGACCAAACCAGCTCCTCGCCCTGTCACACCGACTTTAGCTGAAACTAAAACAGGTAAATACGCAGAAGGTGATTACTACTCGGTTATCGATCTGCCTGTTTCAACAAAACCAACGGTAACGGAGTATTTCTCGTTCTATTGCCCACACTGTAATACTTTTGAACCACTTATGGAGTCTATTGCACAGCAGCTTCCATCTGATGCTCGTTTCTTGAAGAACCATGTCTCATTCATGGGGGGAAACATGGGTAAATCAATGAGCAAAGCTTATGCCGCAATGAATCTTCTAAACGCAGAACATGTAATGGTTCCTGTTATGTTTAACCGTATTCACAATATGCAAAAAGCACCGAAAAATGATGAACAACTTCGTCAAATGTTCTTAGATGAAGGCGTATCTGCAAAAGAGTTTGATGCCGCATATAATGGTTTTACTACCGACTCTATGGTAAATAACTTTGATAACAGCTTTAAGAAAAGTGGCCTATCTGGCGTTCCCGCAGTCATCGTCAATAACAAGTTCTTAATCAAAACAGACAATATCGAAAGTGAAGAGGAGTACTTAGACCTCATCAACTTCTTGCTGAAAAAACAGAGTTAATCACTCAGTAATACAACAACAACAAAGGAGCTCCGGCTCCTTTTTTGTATCGCTACAATAACCACTTCATATCGCCTGTAGGGTTAACTGCTGTAACAATCTATCCATTGAACGATAACCTAGCGCTTCAGCTAAATGCGCCCGATTAATCTCAGGTTCCTTATTGAGATCAGCGATGGTTCTCGCCACTTTTATAATCCGGTGGTAAGCGCGAATAGACAAACCAAGACGATGCAGTGTCGTCTCTAAAAAATCAGCATCCGATTTAAGCAGAGGGCAGTATGTTTCTATCTCTCGGCTACCCAGAAGTGCATTGATCTTTCCACTGCGTTGGATCATGATATTTCTAGCATCAAGCACTCGCTGTTTCACTACCTCCGTTCGTTCGCCCCTATCTCCTCCTTCCGTTAACATCCCCTTTGGCAATAGTGGGATCTCTAACGACATATCAAATCGGTCAAGCAACGGTCCCGAGAGTCGACTTAAGTAACGAAGAATCACTTGAGGATTCGCTCGTGTTTGATTGCCTTTGTAATAACCTGTCGGGCTGGGATTAAGAGCTGCTACTAGTTGAAATCGTGCTGGAAATCGTGTTTTACAAATCGCCCTTGAGATAATTATCTCACCAGACTCTATTGGCTCTCTGAGGGAGTCTAAAACTCGGCGCTCAAATTCAGGCAACTCATCAAGAAACAGTACGCCATTATGAGAGAGAGAAATTTCACCAGGCTTTGGGTTTGATCCCCCACCTACCAAAGCCGCCATTGAGCTAGAGTGATGTGGCGATCGAAAGGGCCTAATACGCCAATTGTGCTCGGTAATGATTTGATCCGTCAATGAAGCAACTGAAGCGGTCTCCAATGCCTCCTCATCATTCATCTCAGGCAGTAGATCACGCATTCTTGTTGCCAGCATGGTTTTTCCAGTACCTGGTGGGCCTAAAAAAAGCAGATTATGTCCCCCAGCAGCCGCAATTTCCAATGATCGCTTTCCCTGTTGCTGCCCTATTATGTCTTGTAAATCTCTATCATGGGCAACCGCTTTAATCACCGATCCAGTCCTAAATAAATCCAGCTTTTTCTCATCACACAGTTCATGACATACATTTAATAACGTCGGTGATGACTTATGAATATTAGCGCCTACCAGTGCTGCTTGATCACCGTTTTCATCCGGAACAATTAAGCAACGTTTGTCTTTTTCCGCCGCCATTGCCGCAGGAAGCACCCCCTTCACTCTCCGAAGATCACCTGACAGAGCTAACTCACCGACAAACTCATACTGACTTAATTTTCTCTCTGATACCTGACCCGATGCGACTAAAATACCGAGGGCGATCGGTAGATCAAATCGTCCCCCTTCTTTAGGTAGATCTGCAGGGGCTAAGTTAACGGTGATTTTTTTAGATGGAAACTCGAATTTTGCATTAATAATGGCACTTCTTACTCTATCTTTTGCCTCTTTCACAGTGGTTTCAGGCAAACCAACTAGGGCAAAACCAGGCATACCATTGCTAATATGAACTTCGACCGTGACAGGTGGTGCTTCAACGCCAATGCATGCACGACTGTGAATAATTGCTAATCCCATAAAGTTATCCGTTATAAGTAAATGTGCTGATTTAAGACTGTCTGATATCATTTGCTATGTACAAAGCATAAATAAGCATTAAAAGTGCTAAATATTTCTATTTTTTCTTGTCATGAGAGTCAAGTCTGTGTTACCACTTAAGGTAAGACATCAAAAGAACACAAAAATAGGTTAACAAACTAACAATGCCACTTTTTGCACAACTGAACATTCTCATTATCAACGTCGTCGTGATTATTATCGCGATACGGGGGAGAGTGAGCTAAAAGAAGTTAACCAAGCA
>JAESQY010000167.1 GCA_016764915.1 Aliivibrio sp.
AATATCTTCAACAAGCGCATCAAAATTGTTTATAGATGCTTAAATAAAGTGGATTTTATTTACATCTAACAACTCATGATCCACAATAGCTTTTACTGGAACAAAAAATGATCCTTGCACACCAAAATCTTTAAGAACTGGATATACATTTGTAAAATGCTCTGCATAGCCATCATCAAAAGTTAATAATATCGGTTTGGGGGGTAATGTACTCTTCCCTTGATTACATAATATGACATCTTCCATAGTGACTATATTATAATTTTCTTTAAAAAAACGGATCTGTTCTATAAATATATCAAACTCTAAACCTTTGATTCCGGTGTATCTCGAGTTCGATATATTTCGAACATAATGATACATAACAACAGTTAAATTACTCATGGTATACCTTATATGTTTGCAGCTGTCGGCCTATCGAAATCACAATCTTGTTTAGATATATATAATCGGCCTACATCAAAAAATGATGGGTCTTGCCATTTACACCACATTACTAATGATGTTGTTGATGGTGACCTCATTTCAACAGGATGAAATAAATGTGGAAAATCAAAAAAATCACAATCCAAAACTGAAAACCACCCTCTACTAATAAAATAAGAATTAACTTTTGTACTGGTGGAATAAAAATCCATGATATCAACTTTTTCTTTAACTGCTTCATTCTCAAGAAAAGATAAAGCGGCAGGGTACGAATTTTCATTGCCTAATAAATCCACGCAATGCATGATTGTAAAGTCATTTAGTCTATCTAATCGATATACAACGATACATTTATTCCCCTCATCATTAGCTATTATTTTCTGTATGTAATCAAATGAAGGATGATTATCATACCTCCAAGATAACCAATTATAATTTCTAGAAAACAAATTACTGTCAACTGAAAATTTTTCAAAAATCTGATTTGTAGTGTTTACGGTTAATGGCAGGCTTATAAAGCTTTCGTTTTTATATTTTCTTTTATTCAGCTTGGCGAATAATGGTGTAAACTTACCAAATTGTTTAACCGTATCATCGTTTAATACTTTAATGAATCTAGGGATTGATTTTATATATTTAAAATCTTTTCTTAAATAAATAGGTAACGCCTGGGCTGATATTCCCATACCGAAAAGAACTGAAAATTTAGATTGTAGGTAATCAATCATCTTAGGACCCAGACCTAAATTTCTTTTATCTTCTTTTACTATCCAAGTAGTCAGCTCTGCTCCATTGAGTGAGTTTTCATTAAATATGAACTCCCTTTCATTTAAGCCCATAACAGCTATAATTTCATTGTATTGTAAGGCAATACAGCACTGATCACCTTTCATTAAGGGTGTGTTTATAAATTGCCAATTATAAAAATCGACATTGGATAATGCTATTTTACGAAGCCAATTTTCTTCAAAAAATGAAGTGACCATTTCAGCGCTTATATTCAACTCTCGAGAAGAACCAATTTTAATACTCATAACCAAGCCTTCTATAAATACAACATCGAAATAATAATATGACACAAAATGCTAGCTGTGCTAGATATACTAATTATTAGGCCAGTTGACCTATTATTCTTATGGTTTTATCTCTTCCTATGCACATAATGGTGTTATTAGAACCTAAAAAGCAAAATTGTGTATCAGATAACGATTGAAGACACGACTAAGTGTACAATATATATTTTTAATATACAGCCAATATACCCCAAATACCAATAACAATCAGTGTTATGGCATAGTGATTTTGGTCACCTAGTTAGAGTTAGAATTAAAATTAAGCACTCCAACTCTACCCATCTCTTCTCTAATGACCTTATCCAACTCCTTATCTGGATGAGTATAAGATAGTGAATACAGTGGTATTTCAGAAGAGAGAATACGGCAAGTGAACATTACTGTTGAAAATGTCCCAATAAGAGCTGATAGCTGAATGCCTTTATCGATCAATTCAATCTCAAGTGGGAACTCACTTTGATGATAAATAATGTGATCACTTGCAATAAGTATGGCTTTTACTTTTTCATTCTCGGTACGATGAGGAAAGTAGAGGATCTTCTTGTTTAATTTTTTTGCTAAATTGAATAACTCAGTTACATAATCGTCGACTGATTGTTGATATTTATCACCAATAGCGCCTTGGCCAATAAAACCTATGGGAGCTGTTGAATTAAAAAGTTGCGGGTAGCCATAATGCTCTTGTAGCCGGGTAAGTCTATTCTCATGACAATGAACTGTTGTAGAGTCTATTTTGAATAGACTGAATATCTCGAGTGATTCAGATTGAGGAAGTAACCCAACAGGTTTGCATCCATTCAAACGAACAATAAGATCATGAATAAATCGAGGTCGGTGAAATGCTTTCTGAGGTTTTATGTAATATTCATACTCTAGTAGAGTAAGCGTACCATCATCAAAATAGACCTCTTTTTTGATATCTAGGTTACGGATCAGTAATTTGGTTCTCCAAGCATTATATTCGGCATAAAAGAAATGCTCGATAGCTGCTCCATTTAGAATGGCTTTAACTTTTTTGATGCCTTTTGGTACCACAATGCTGCGGCTATTTCTCTCTAAAATAATGACATGTTGCCAATCATTATGATCAAGCAGTTTGTCTTGTTGCAGAATACCTTGCTTGCTTGTTTGCTTGACCAATAACAGGATATTGTTTTTGCAATTAAAATACTGTTTGGCTTCTAAAGCACAAATATACTGCAAAGGAGAGGTAACCAAAAAAACATTCATCTTAAACACCTATTATTTTTGCTATGGTTTTTTGTAAAGAGCCTTTATTGAGGTTAACAATATCTAAAGCGTTTGTTTTCATTATCTCTCTTACTGCTGGTTGTTCAATTAAATGACTAATGTGACTTGATAAATCATTAGCGTCACAACTCAGTGCTGCATTATGAGTGATTAACAACTCTGTGATCGCTTTGAAGTTATAGTAACTAGGCCCAGTAATAATAGGTACCCCTAACGCAGCAGGCTCTAAGATATTATGCCCACCAACCTTATTGCCCAATAAGCTTCCACCCATAAAGCAAATATCAGCAGCGCCCATAAGCACGAGCATCTTTCCCATGGTATCACCGAGGTAGACTTGAGCATCAGTTGTTATTTGTTCAGATGAGGTGTGTTTCACACTATTAAACCCATAGCTTTTGCTCAATTTAAAAACATCATCAAAACGTTCTGGATGGCGAGGTACAAGTATTAACAGAGCGTTCGGATGTTGTTTTAACACTTCTGAGTGTGCAGCAAGCACTTGCTCATCCTCACCTTTATGAGTACTCGCGGCAACCCATATAGGACGATCACTCCCTAGCTTCTCTCTGAGCTCTTTGCCTTTTTGCTTGATTTCATCCGATATCTGGATATCAAATTTTATAGACCCAGTAATTTCAAGTTTTTCCAAGTTAATCCCTAAGCGTGCAAAACGATCGGAATCGGCCTGAGATTGACACAGTATTTTACTTAAGCATGGGTGTAGTAAGTTGAACAGTGGCTGAATTTTGGCGTAGCTCTGACATGACTTCTCAGATAAACGTGCATTAACCACCGTGATAGGAACACCAGCAGAGTGAACCGCATGTAGCGTGTTTGGCCACAGTTCTGTTTCGATAATCAGCATCTTTTCTGGGTTTACTGCTTTTAAGAAACCTCGAACCGCAAAAGCAAAATCAATAGGCATATAACGATGCTCAACCAGATCTCCGAGTTTTTCTATTTGCTCGAACCCAGTGCTAGTAGTAGTGGTAACAACAATCGTTTGTTCTGGATTTCTCTCTTTTAACGACTTAATCAGTGGAATAGCAGCGATGCACTCTCCTACAGAAACAGCGTGGATCCAAAGAGGACGACTGTCTGAAGTTAGAGGCGGAGTAAAACCGAAGTGCTCTTTCCATCGAGACTCAAACTTAGGTTTGTTGGACTTACTTTTATAGAGTCCAAATAACAGTAGTGGCGCAGCAAGAGTGAGTACTAACGTATAAAGTGCACGAATTAGCATGAACTTACCTGAATTGCTTCTAATTTCTTAATGCTATTAAGTACTTGTCGCGGAGAAAGTTCAGATAGGCATTTCAAATGTTTAAACTGGCACTCACGTTTAAAGCATGGGCGACATTCAATATCGGTATGGACAATTTCGACATTTTTCGCCAAAGGTGGTGTGTATTTAGGAGAAGTAGAACCATATACCGCAACGACATTACAACCGACTGCCGCTGCAACATGCATTAAACCAGAATCGTTACTGATGACAGTTTCACAAGCACCTAGAAGATCAACCGCTTCGATAAGGCTGGTTTTTCCGGCCAGAACATGTATTTGAGTATGGAAGTCTACGGGGACTTTCTCTTTAATGCCGTTACAAGTGTCTAGGTCTTTATCTGATCCAAATAACCACACATGATGGCCTTGTTGACACATTGCGTGAGCCACTTCCGCATAGTGCGTTTCAGGCCATTTTTTCGCAGGGCCAAACTCAGCGCCAGGACATAAGCCAATAACTTTTGATTCAGTGCTGAGGTTAAACGTATTAATCGCTGCTTTTTGAGTGATATCATTAATCGTTAAGCTGGGTCTAGGTAATGTGTCTAATCCACCTAACGAACTAGAATCAATCATGTCTGATTCTGGATGCGCCAAAGCCACGTAACGCTCAACCATGAATTGAAACGATTTTTTATTGGTACGCAAATCGTTTAACAGACCATAGCGCATCTCGCCTTTCCAGCCGATGCGCTTTGGAATATTAGCAAACCAAGGTATCAAAGCCGATTTTGCTGAGTTAGGGCAGATATAGGCTCGGTCATAATTCTGGTGACCTAATTCTTTACCAAGGGCTCTTCGACCAAGCAGATTAAAATCGCCATGACCAAGTGGCATCCCTATCGCTTGGTTCACCTCAGGCATGCGCTCTAAAATCGGTTTACACCACGCAGGAGCCATAACATCGATGATGGCGTTCGGGTATTGTTGCTTTAAAGTGATATACAGCGATTGAGACATCACCATATCACCCACCCACGAGGGGCCAATCACTAATATTTTCATTTAATACCAATTATTCATTAATGCTTACTAGAGACTAGAGACTATAAGAGCGTGTTATAATTGAGCTATTAGCTCTTGTTCTTATAGTTTCTATAAGCGAAGCGTTCTAGTCAGCGTAGCGTATAGTTTCTAGCTATTCACTATTGCCATATACTCAGCAACACCCTCTGCAACCGACTTAAACTCAACATCACAGCCAGCAGCTCGAAGTTTGGTTAAATCAGCTTGGGTGAACTCTTGATACGCGCCTTTTAGATGCTCAGGGAAAGGAATCGTTTCCACCTCACCTTTACCATGATGTTTAATAACAGCATCAGCTACTGCGCGGAAAGGTTCTGCACGGCCAGTGCCGCAGTTGAAGATACCCGATACGCTATTTTCTAAGAACCACAGATTTACCGCAGCAACATCGCCCACATAGACAAAATCACGTTCGAACTGATCACTGCCTGCAAACAGTTTCGGGTTATCACCCGCATTCATTTGGTTATTTAGGTGGAAAGCAACGGAAGCCATGGAGCCTTTGTGTTGTTCTCGTGGGCCATAAACATTAAAGTAGCGAAATCCGGTGATTTGCGAAAGCGTTTCACCATGTGCTTCAGCATCTGCCCACAAGCGTCTTACATAGTTATCAAATTGCTGCTTTGAGTAACCGTAGACATTTAATGCGCCTTCATATTCACGCTCTTCAATAAATTTATCTGTATCACCATAAGTGGCAGCAGAAGAGGCGTAAAGGAATGGAATATCACGCTCAATACAGAAATGAAGCAACTCTTTTGAGTATTCGTAGTTGTTCATCATCATGTACTTGCCATCCCACTCAGTGGTAGCAGAACACGCACCCTCATGGAACACCGCATCGATAGATCCAAAATCATCACCGGCCATAATTTGAGCGATGAAATCCTCTTTATCCATGTAGTCGGTAATATCAAGATCAACGAGGTTTTTGAATTTCTTGCCATCTTTGAGGTTATCGACCACTAAAATATCATTAATACCGGAGTCGTTAAGAGCTTTAATAATGTTGCTGCCAATCATGCCAGCGCCGCCAGTTACAATGATCATTTTGATACCACCGAGAAAGTTTTGAATTGGGCTAATTGTATCAAAGAAAGTTTTGATTGTAGAGGGGGAAGAGCAGGGTTCAGAATTCAGAGTTCAGAAAGAGCAGTTGTGCTTTTGTAAGCGATAGCGCATTAAATCTGAACTCTGCAAGCGGAGCGATCTGAATTCTGCCCTCCCTATTCAATGAGACCTGCCTCGAAATTCAATACTAGAAACGACCTAAATCTGGTCCCAAATCCTGCTATAATTTGTATTGCTGTTACTCTTATGTGATCGTGAGGAATGATGAAAAAAAGTATTGAATCTTATCTGCAATCGTTAATCGACTGCGTAAATAGCTCTGACGATATTGATGCTTTGTGGTTATATGGTTCCCATGCTAAAAAAAGTGCAGGCCCTGAAAGTGACATTGATTTAGCGGTTCTATTTAACAGCTATGACATGAATCCATTAGAGCGAAGAGTTAGGCCCGAGTTACTGGCGATTGAGTGGCAGCAACAACTTAATTTAAAGGGTGGAGATATTTCAGTACTTGATCTTGAAATAGCCCCTATTCCATTGGCCATGAGTGTATTGCAAACTGGAAAGTTGCTGGTTAATAAAAACAGGTCACATGAGTTTCGCGTGTCTCAGGAAATCATGTCTAAATGGGAAATTGATTACCAATATCATTATAAAAATCATGGATAATACTTACGTTTTTTCAATGAGATCGCATATAGCTCAACTTCATAGCGAACTAGAAGGGCTCAACGAGATTATTTCAGAGCGACCATTTAGTCGTTATGAATACCGAGCAGCCGAAAGAACGCTTCAAATCGTGATTGAAGCCTGTATTGGTATTGCCAAACATTGGAATAAAATGGTCTATGGAACCGGTGTTTTTCAAGGTAGTTGTCACTACTTGCCTAGTTTCTAGTCAGCGGTAGCGTATAGGCTCTGTAATGAGACATGCCTCGAAATTCAACACTAGAAACTAAGCGCTTCGCTAGCTAGAGACTATAAGAGAATAGAAAACAGTAAATGCACTTATAGTAGCGAAGCGATCTAGTTTCTAGTCAGCGGTAGCGTATAGGCTCTGTAATGAGACATGCCTCGAAGTTCAATACTAGAAACGATACGCTAACTAGAGACTATAAGAGAGTAGAAAGCAGTAAATGCACTTATAGTAGCGAAGCAATCTAGTATCTAGTTAGCGGTAGCGTATAGAAAAGGACTTCGAATGCCAACCCAATCAACACCCTCACCCTTAAATAACAATATAAAAACCGAACTCATTCATCACGGTGGAAAATATGGCGTGACCGGCTCTTGCCATGAGCTGAAGATTAACAATTACGGCATTTTAGTTGATTGCGGCCTGTTTCAAGGAAAAGATGCTAGAGATAGCAATGGTAAGCCTAAAAAGCTCGATATTAAATTCCCCATTGGGCACATCAAGGCACTGTTGCTGACTCATACACACATTGACCATATCGGTCGTTTACCCTGGTTACTGGCTAAAGGGTTTAAACAACAGATTTATTGCACACCGGCAACAGCAGAGTTAGTACCACTGATGCTCGATGATGGCTTGAAGCTTCAGTTAGGACTTAACAAAGGCCAGAGAGCAAGAGTATTAGAGCTGATCAAAAAACAGATAAAACCCATCCTATATAATCAATGGCATAGGCTCTCTCTTGAGTCATTATCCTTGCACATCAGGTTTCAACCTGCAGGCCACATCTTAGGCTCTGCTTATATCGAAATAAAACTGCCTAATAATGAGATCATCGTTTTTTCTGGTGATCTTGGACCATGCAATACACCATTGTTGGCCGATCCTATCTCTCCTAAACGTGCTGACCTGTTAATTATTGAGAGTACCTATGGCAACAAGCTGCATGACAGCGTCGAAACTCGCGCAAACCGTTTGCAGAGTATTATCGAACGGTCACTGAAAGATGGTGGGGCTATTATCATCCCCGCGTTCTCAGTTGGCAGAACTCAAGAGCTGCTGTTTGATATTGAGCATTTGATTCATAACCATCAACTAAATGCAGATATCCCTATTATCTTGGATTCCCCACTAGCCAGCAAAGTGACCAAACAATACCGCCGATTTAAAAAATTGTGGAGCAAGGAAGCGAAGGTAAAACTTCAACATCAACGCCATCCACTTAACTTTGAACAGTGCATTACTGTCGATAGCCATAAAGAGCATTGCCAGATTGTCAACCGCTTAAGAACCACCGCCGAGCCTTGCATCATTGTCGCGGCCAGTGGCATGTGCAGTGGTGGCCGAGTGATGAATTACTTAGAAGCGCTGCTACCAGACAAGCGAACCGACATTATCTTAGCGGGATATCAAGCCCACGGGACATTAGGCCGAGAGCTTCAAAACGGCTCTGATACCGTTTGGATTGATAATCAACCTGTATCAGTGAACGCACAGATTCATACGATGTCGGGTTATTCAGCACACGCCGATCAAGCTGACTTAATTAAATTTGTTGAAGGGATTAAAGAGGGACGAAAAGAGGTGGTTGTTGTGCATGGGGAGGACAACGTACGTCAGGAGTTTGAACGGGAGTTGGAGACTAGAAACTATACGCTGCGCTGACTAGAGACTATGAATGAACCGGGTTCAGGGCATCCCTTTCTAGAATCTCCCTCGTCACGTAAACGTGGTATGCGTCGAAGTTCAGTGCTAGAAACTATACGCTTCGCTGGCTAGAGACTATAAGAGAAAAGAATAGAGATAATTAAAGGAGGATAGAAAGTGCTGTTTGAACAACTAAAGGTATGGCAGCGATCTGCACGACTGGCTTGTGACGTTATCGAGTTATTTGAAGGAAATAGAAAATTTGCATTAAAAGACCAAATTTTGCGCTCTTCGCTATCAGTGCCGTCAAATATATCTGAGGGGGAGGAAAGGGAAACACTGAAGGAGAAAATACGATTTTACTATTACGCTAAAGGATCCTGTGGTGAACTGCTTACTCAGTTACTGATAGCGATTGAAACATCAAGCGTACCAAAAACGCCGGCACTTCTTTTAGTTAATGAAACCAGACAAATTGCAAAAATTATCGCAACAATCATTCAAAAGGATAAGAGTAAGAAATGAGATTTTGATCTTATAGTATCTACCTACGTTTCAGCTTTCAGGAAGAGCAAGGGCTTTTGACTTTATAGTCTCTAGAGCGTAGCGTTCTAGTTAGCGTAGCGTATAGTCTCCTGAACCCTGAACCCTGAACCCTGAATTATGCTAGTGAAGCGATCTGAACACTTCAGACTCACTACCATTTCCGCTATACTGACAACAATGAAACATTTAAGTCAAGCGGAAGGCAGCAGCATAGCATGAAAACTAAAGACCGAATCATTAACTGTGCCCTACAGCTTTTCAACCAAGACGGTGAACGCAGCATCACCACCAACCACATCGCAGCTCATCTAGAAATCAGTCCTGGCAATCTCTACTATCACTTTCACAATAAAGAGGAGATCATTCATTCGATCTTCGACCAATATGCGCTAGATTTAAAGGTGCGTTTCCCAGCAATTGGTGAAAGTGAACAAAAGAGCATTATGCCAACCTTTCATATCATGCAGAATTATTTAGATTCAATCTTTATGTTGATGTGGAATTATCGATTTCTTTATAGTAATTTACCTAACATTTTGAGCCGTGATAAGGCGTTACAGCAAAAATACCTTAAAGCCCAGCAAGAGTTGCACGATAACCTTGTAGGTATTATGTTCAGCTTTCGAGATACAGGTTTAGTAACGCTAGAAGATGAAGAGGTTGTGGCATTAACGAAAACACTGCACCTCGTCTCAACGTGTTGGATCAGTTATCAAACAACTATGTCGATAGGCACAGTGATTACAGAGAAGGATATCTACAGAGGTATGCTTCAGATGCTCAATGTCGTTAAACCGATAGCGACCGTTGAGGGCAAGAAACAATTTGTTGCGTTAGAGCAATATTATTTAGAACAGTGTAAATAGAATACCTGAGTTACATAACAATTTGATGACAGATACAGTCTGTGCGCCTTGGGGATGCGAATAACCTCAGGGCGGTAGCGTGGATAAAGATAAGTCTAATTATTTTTCATGTAAAACGGAAAATTGCTGATTGAAAACACGGTCTATGAGTCGAGAAGAATAATCACTGATATATAATTTATCGGTATTTAATAATAAAATAAAAATGAGATAGATAAAAATATATGTTGAGAAAATTGGAAAAACTTTGGAAAATTTTAGAAAGACAGCAAAAACAAAGTATTATTCTCATTCAATTTTCAGTGATACTTTTAGCTTTTTTTGAATTATTCACTATTGCTTCAGTAGCTGCTTTTATGCAGATTGTTACTGATGAGGGTAAGCTGAAGCAGTTGATCGAAAAAATAAATATATTTAATGATATGTCAAATGATCATGTGTTACTTATTTCGTCGTTAACGTTAATTTTTATTTTGTCTTTGAGTTCATTTTTGTCGGTGATTATTTTTAAAAAATCCACTCATCTTTCAATGCATATCGGGCATCAGATTGCATGTAGGTTATTGGATTTTTATTTGAGTTGTGATTGGTTGTATCATTCCAATAATAACTCAAGCACTATGATAAATAACATTCTCAGTGAATCAAATAGATTGTCCAGTGGGGTTATTAACCCGTTTATTTCAATTATATCAAAAATAATTTTAATTTGTATTATCTCATTTGCAATATTTATATATAATCCATTAGCAACTTTATGTATCTTGATTTTTTTTGTTTCAAGTTATGCGATTATTTCAAAAATAGTAAAAGGTCGATTATTATACAATAGTATGATTCTTTCAAAATCAAATAGAGAGCAAATTAAATCAGTTAACGAAGCCATTGACAGTATAAAAATGGTTATACTCAATAATAAAAAAGAATATTTTCTGCAGAACTTTTTCAGCCATAATTTATCTGGAGCACAAGGTTCAGCAAGTAATATGACGTTATCATTAGCACCAAGATTTATGATGGAATGGTTGGCTTTTGTTAGTATGATTTTAATTGTTATTTTCACCCTACTGAGTGATAAAAATATAGATACTATTATCCCTTTATTAACAATTTATGGGTTGGCTGCATTTAAGTTATTTCCTTCTATACAGTTAATATATGGATCATTTGCTAACATCAAAGGAAACATATCAGCACTTGAAATTATCACTCATGAGTTAGAGCAATTTAGTAAAGACAAATTAAATGAAGAAAGTATGGAGACTATAATATTTGATAATACCATTGAGATTAGTAATGGTGTATTTACCTATCCAAATAAAAATGTATATGCAATTAATGAGTTAACTATTACTATTAAGAAAAATCAAATGATTGGCGTGGTGGGAGAATCAGGTTCAGGTAAGTCCACGTTAATTGATATTTTATGTGGGTTAATAAAACTTAATTCAGGTGTTTTTAAAATAGATGGTATTGATATCAATGATTACACTAAGGCATGGCAAAAACACATTTCTTATGTTCCACAGACTATCTCTTTATCTGATGCTAGCATTGCCGAAAATATAGCTTTTGGTGTCAAAATTGATGATATTGACTGGGGTCTATTAACTAATGTTATTAACCTTTCCTGTCTTGATGATTTGATTGATGCCTTAGATATAGGATTCAATACAATTATTGGAGAAAAAGGCGTTCAGTTATCTGGAGGTCAACGGCAACGCATAGGTATTGCTCGCGCACTGTATAAAAATTCTAATGTGTTGATTTTAGATGAAGCAACCAGCGCATTAGATGGAATTACCGAAAATAAAATTATGCAAGCGATTAAGGATTTAACGGGTAAAATGACGATCATTATTATTGCTCACAGATTAAAGACAATAAAAAATTGTGATTGTATTTATATGCTAAAAAATGGACAGGTGGTTGATAGCAATAATTATGAAGAGCTATTAAAAAATAATCGTGAATTCCAGGAAATGGCTAGGTATGCATAAAGTAGGTATATCTTTACAAAATCCTAATATTAAATGAATACCAAATTAAGAGAAGACAAATGTTAAACAATAAAACAGTCTTAATCACGGGTGGAACCGGCTCATTCGGAAAGCAATTTATAAAAACCATCCTTGAACGCTACCAAAGTGTAAAAAAGATTATTATTTACTCACGTGATGAACTAAAACAGTTTGAGATTAAGCAAAACTACCCACCTAAGGACTTTCCTCAACTTCGTTTTTTTATTGGCGACGTTCGAGACCGTAACCGAATTATTCAAGCATGTGAAGGTGTTGATGTGATCATTCATGCAGCAGCAATCAAGCAGGTAGATACGGCTGAGTATAATCCAACAGAGTGTATTCGAACTAACATAGATGGTGCTGAAAATGTAATTCAAGCGGCTTTACAGTGTGGAGTGAAGGATGTCGTCGCTCTATCGACAGATAAAGCATGTGCACCTATCAATCTATACGGTGCAACAAAGCTAGCATCAGACAAACTATTTGCAGCTGCAAATAATATCAGAGGCTCTAAAGATATCCGCTTTAGCGTTGTTCGTTACGGTAACGTAATGGGCTCTCGTGGCTCTGTTATCCCTTTCTTTATGAAGAAAAAAGAAGAGGGCTTGTTACCGATCACCCATAAAGAGATGACTCGCTTCAATATCTCTTTGCAAGATGGTGTGAACATTGTGATGTACGCAATTGAAAATCACTTAGGTGGTGAAATATTTATTCCTAAGATCCCATCATACAGAATTTTAGATATCGCAGAAGCGATAGCACCTGAATGTGAAACTAAAGTGGTTGGTATTCGCCCTGGTGAAAAGCTACATGAAGAGATGATCACCGATACGGACTCATTGAATACCATTGATTTGGGTCGCTATTACGCAATCCTTCCTTCTGTTTCATTTACGTATACAGAAGATGAATATATGGCTCGCCATAATGCTGAAAAAGTACCATTTGGTTTTAAATACAATTCAGGGACCAATACTGAGTGGGAGACCATTGAAGGCTTACGAGAATTGATTGTTGAGCACGTAGATCCTAAATTTACGGTTTAATCGAGAATAAGATATGATCCCTTATGGCAAACAAGAAATAAGTCAACAAGATATTGATGCGGTTGTTGATGTTCTAAAATCTAATTTTTTAACTCAAGGGCCACAAGTACCTGCATTTGAAGATGCGCTAAAGACTCACACCGGTGCTGAATTTTCTTTAGCAGTCAATAGTGCAACATCGGCGTTGCATATTGCTTGTTTGGCACTTGGTCTTGGACTAGGTGATTGGTTGTGGACAACCCCCGTAACCTTTGTTGCTTCTGCAAACTGTGGTTTATATTGCGGCGCTAAGGTTGATTTTGTAGACATTGACCCACAAACCTACAACATGAGTGTTAGTGCATTAGAAACTAAACTAATTCAGGCGAAGGCTGGCAATGTTTTACCTAAGGTTGTTGTGCCTGTTCATCTATGTGGACAATCTTGTGATATGAAAGCAATCCACGCTCTTTCTAAAGAGTATGGATTCAAAATTATTGAAGATGCCTCACATGCTATTGGAGGTCGTTATCTTGATCTGCCTATTGGGAGTTGTGAATACTCAGATATTACAGTGTTTAGCTTTTACCCAGTAAAAATTGTGACTACTGCTGAAGGTGGAGCTGTGATGACTAACAGCCAAGAATTAGCGGATAAAATGGCGCTTTATCGTAGTCATGGTATTACTCGTGATGTAGATAAAATGCAAAATGAATCACATGGTGCTTGGTATTATGAGCAAGTTGATTTGGGTTTTAATTACCGAATGACAGAATTACAAGCTGCCTTAGGTGTAACTCAAATGACACGTTTGGATGATTTTGTCTCTGCTCGTCATAAGTTGGCAATTAGGTATAACAAGTTACTTGCTGATCTTCCAATTACTTTACCTTACCAGCTTGAAGGGACATATTCAGGCTTGCACTTGTATGTTATCCGTTTGCAATTAGATAAGATTGCAAAAAGTCATAGAGAAGTTTTTGAAAAGCTGAGAGAGCACGGGGTTGGAGTTAACTTGCACTATATCCCTGTACATATTCAACCTTATTATAGAGACAAAGGATTTAAATTTGGCGACTATCCTAATTCAGAACTATATTATAAAGAAGCCATATCACTACCTATGTTCCATCTATTAAAAGAAAATCAACAAGATACAGTGACTAAAATAATTGCTGAAATACTTGAAGCCTAAATTAATAAGGTTTTAAGTATTTTCTTTGTTTCAAGAGTTTAGTCAATTTTATATTATTAGGCTAATTTTGTGTTTTCATATTACAGATATTATCTGTTGATTTTATGTTAAAA
>JAESQY010000168.1 GCA_016764915.1 Aliivibrio sp.
AAGTCCCGTCCACTCCGCCATATTTGAGAAACCTGAGTCTAACGATTCAGGTTTTTTTTCGTCTGTATAAAATGATGAGCCAATGAGTGATTATTTGCATCGCAAGACGCCGTGTATCCATCCATGGAGGCTTGACCATAGCGTCCATGCTATGGACACTTGCTCAAGCAAATAACCACTCACTTATTAGTCAGTGGATATCGGCCTGTCACGCCGGGGGGCGTGTTGCTCTCAAGGTGTTAGAAAGTCCCGTCCACTCCGCCATTATTAAAAAAATAGAGTCAAATGACACAGAGAAATGCGCTATTCATCTTTATATCTTATTATCAATCGGGTAGTCTGAATTTATAAGTTGTACCTCATGCATTTTAAAGGACTATCTGTGCATCTCTCATATCTTTCATTTCGATTAAAACCATTGCCTATTCTGTTATTTTTATTTGGAATATTGTTCTGTTTTTATACTCAGCAGCTTCATGCTGAATCATCAGAAAACTCACGTCCAAAAATAGGTTTGGTTCTCGCCGGAGGTGGTGCTAAGGGTGCAGCACATATTGGTGTTATTAAAGCACTTGAAGAGATGAAAATCCCAGTGGACTATATTGCGGGCACCAGTATGGGCGCTTTTATTGGTGGCTTATATGCATCAGGTAAAAGTGTGCAAGAGATTGAGGCCTTAATTGATACTACTCATTGGAATAGTGGTTTTAATGACTCGGTAGAACGCGGAGAAAGAAAAGTTCGAGACAAAGTGTATGAAGATAGGTATCAAATCCGTACAGATCTTGGGGTTGGCTTAGATGGGATTAAAGTGCCTAAAGGGGTGGTGCAAGGCCAAACAATGACTAAGATTTTACGTCAGTCACACGGTAATTTAGCAAGTTTAGATAGCTTTGATCGTTTAGCCATTCCGTTTAGAGCTGTGGCCACTGATATCGAAAAACTCGAAGCAGTGGTTATTGATCATGGTGATCTGACTGTCGCAATGATGGCGAGTATGTCTGTACCTGGTGCTTTGCCTCCTACTGTATACCAAGGACGTTTATTGGTTGATGGAGGAATCGTTAATAACATGCCAGTCGATGTTGTAAAAGCGATGGGAGCTGACATTATTATTGCCGTTGATATTGGTAGTGACTACAAAGATGAAGACCAGATATCGAGCTATTTGTCGGTGATGAACCAGCTTACTAACTATATGGTAAAGAAGAGTACTGCTGAGCAAGGAAAGCTACTGTCAGAAAACGACATATTATTGAAACCTGATGTTGGGAAGATGGACACTGCTCAGTTTGAAATAATGAATCAAGCGTTATTACTTGGTTATCAATCTGCAAAACAGCAATCGAAAAAATTAGAGGGATTATCACTTTCTATCGCAGATTATGATGAGTATAAAAGTGAAGTAACAAGGAGAAAAGCCAAGTTAAAATTTGGAGATGATCTCACCGTTACCAATATAGCGCTAAACAACAGTAGTCAATATAGTGATGAGTTGTTATTAAACCGTTTAGGTATTGAAGAGGGGGAGCAGTTTACTATTGATGAACTCGAAGCCAGCATTCGAAACCTTTATGTTTTGGATCGTTTTGAAAAAATCACTTATAACTACCAATATGAAAATGAAGAAAAAACGACACTAACCGTTAACGTTAAAGAGAAAGAGTGGGGACCGAACTATCTTGATTTTCGATTTTCATTAGAAGATGACTTTAATAACAATAGTAAATATTCACTAGGTATGTCGATTAATTTTACGGATGTAAATATTACCGGATTGAATAATATTGGCTCAGAGGTAAGAACGGGATTTGAAATTGGAAGTGACAAATTAGCGTTTGTAGAATTGTATACACCGTACTTTTCAGAGCAAGATTTTTTTACTGTATTGAAAGGTAACTATAGCTCTGAAAATAAAAATTACTCTGGAGCGGATCCATCGTTAGAGTCTACGAAAAACTTTCTATCGATAAACTATGAAGAGATGGCGATTGAAGCAGCTGTTGGATCTCAGCATTACCTTTGGCAGGATATTAGACTTGGGGTTCGTTATACCGATGGAGAGGCAACTTTATCGGGGTACTCTGATTTAAATGCCGATTACAAAAGAGAAGGTGCATTTCTCCAATATCGCTTAGATACTCTTGACGATTTTACACTACCAAGTAAAGGTCATTTATTGATGGCAGAGTATCTTTACTCGCATGATACCGCAAGCTCTACGGTATCAAATCCAAGTAAAGATACTGTGGTTGAATTTTCTGTTAAAGCAAGTAAAGCAGCCTCCTTTGGACGCCATACTATAGTCGGTTATGCAGAGTACGGAATTGTCGAAAATAAAGAACAAGAGAGGCTAGTATTAGAGCCCAATGAGCTTGGCGGGTTTATGAGATTGTCCGGTACGCCTAAGGATAGTTTATCCGGTGAAAATCTGATTTTTGGTAGTTTAACCTATCGATATAAAGTGATGGATAATGATTTTGGAATTTTCGAGTCACCAATATATATGGGGGCAACTCTTGAGTACGGGGGAGTCTGGAGTGGGAAAACAGTCATGAATGATGCAAATTTATACACTGCCGGTTCGCTTTTTGCTGGTATTAAATCCCCTATCGGCCCAATTATTTTAGCGTATGGAAGAACAGAAAAAAATTACAATTCTATCTATCTTATTTTAGGTAAGACTCTGTAAAAATGCGGCTTTAGTCATATGTTGATCAAAAGGATCAGATTTTAATTTTAAGTTAAATTTGCTATAATCTACTCCCACTGTTTTGGTTTAGTACGATCTTTTAATCTGTTTTTCAAAGAGTGTTATGGAATAAACATGAAAAAAACAGATGATTATACTTACCAATAATGTTCCAAGGATGTTTATCCATTAGGGGTAAACCGCAATGAGAGGAATAAGTCGTGATTGAAGCTTACCGTAAACACGTCGAAGAACGTGCTTCTGAAGGGGTTGTACCTCAACCTCTAAATGCAGAACAAGTAGCAGCTCTAATTGAGCTTGTCAAAAATCCAACAAAAGGTGAAGAAGCGTTTATTTTAGACCTTCTAGAAAACCGTATCCCACCAGGCGTAGATGAAGCCGCATATGTTAAAGCTGGTTTTTTATCAGCGGTTGCTAAAGGCGAAGTTACATCTCCAATAGTGAGTCGTGAAAAAGCGGCTGAACTACTAGGTACAATGCAAGGCGGATACAACATTGAGTCTTTAGTCTCATTTCTAGACGATGCACTCTTGGCACCAATTTCTGTAAAAGCACTATCACATACTCTTCTCATGTTTGATGCGTTCTATGATGTAGAAGAGAAAGCAAAATCTGGTAATGCTTCAGCTCAACAGGTTCTCCAATCTTGGGCTGATGCGGATTGGTTCTTATCAAAACCTGCACTGCAAGAAAAAATTACTCTTACTGTATTTAAAGTGACTGGCGAAACAAATACTGATGACCTTTCTCCGGCTCCGGATGCATGGTCTCGCCCTGACATCCCACTACATGCATTGGCAATGCTAAAAATTGCTCGTGACGGCATTACACCAGATCAAGAAGGATCACTCGGTCCAATCAATCAAATTGAAAAGCTTAAAGAGAAAGGCCACCAACTTGTTTATGTCGGTGATGTGGTTGGTACGGGTTCTTCTCGTAAGTCAGCAACGAATTCCGTGCTTTGGTATATGGGCGATGATATCCCATATATACCAAACAAGCGTGCTGGAGGTTATGTATTAGGTGGGAAAATTGCTCCTATCTTCTTTAATACGATGGAAGATGCCGGTGCACTGCCAATCGAAGTTGATGTGACTAAATTGAATATGGGCGATGTGATCGATGTTTACCCGTTTGAAGGTAAAGTGACCGATCACGCGACAGGCGCAACCATTTCTGAATTTTCATTGAAAACTGAAGTTCTGATTGATGAAGTTCGTGCTGGCGGTCGTATCCCGTTGATCATTGGTCGTGGTCTAACCGAACGTGCTCGAACTGCTCTAAACCTACCTGACTCAGAAGTATTCCGTCGTCCGTTAGAAGTTGCTGACACAGGTAAAGGCTATACCCTTGCTCAGAAGATGGTTGGTAAAGCGTGTGGGGTAACAGGTATTCGTCCTGGCACATACTGTGAACCTAAGATGACAACGGTTGGTTCACAAGATACAACCGGGCCAATGACACGTGATGAACTTAAAGATCTCGCTTGTCTTGGTTTTTCAGCTGACCTTGTTATGCAGTCATTCTGTCACACTTCAGCATATCCAAAACCGATTGATGTAAATACACACCATACACTGCCTGATTTCATTATGAATCGTTCTGGTGTATCGCTACGTCCTGGTGATGGTGTTATTCACTCTTGGTTGAACCGTATGTTACTGCCAGATACCGTAGGCACAGGCGGAGATTCACATACGCGCTTCCCGCTTGGTATTTCGTTTCCAGCGGGTTCTGGTTTAGTTGCATTTGCAGCGGCAACAGGTGTTATGCCACTTGATATGCCTGAGTCTATCTTGGTTCGTTTTAAAGGTGAGATGCAACCAGGTATTACGCTTCGTGACTTGGTACATGCCATTCCTTTATACGGAATTAAGCAAGGTCTTCTCACTGTTGAAAAAGCAGGTAAGATCAACGAATTCTCTGGTCGAGTATTAGAAATTGAAGGTGTTGAGCATCTTTCAGTTGAGCAAGCGTTTGAGCTTTCGGATGCATCTGCAGAGCGTTCTGCTGCGGGTTGTACGGTTAAGCTCTCTCCTGAGTCTATTACAGAGTATTTAAACTCAAACATTGTCATGTTGAAGTGGATGATCTCAGAAGGTTACGGTGATGTTCGTACGATTGAACGCCGTATTATTGGAATGCAAGAGTGGTTAGATAACCCTGAATTGATGTCTGCTGATTCTGATGCTGAGTACACTCATGTTATTGAGATCGATCTTGCTGATATTAAAGAGCCGATTCTGTGTGCACCAAATGATCCAGATGATGCTCGTCTACTTTCAGAAGTACAAGGCACCAACATTGATGAAGTTTTCATCGGTTCTTGTATGACTAACATCGGCCACTTCCGTGCTGCTGGTAAACTGTTAGATAAACATGCTGGTCAGTTAGAAACTCGTTTATGGATTGCTCCGCCAACCAAGATGGACAGAGATCAACTAATTGCTGAAGGTTATTACGGTATCTTTGGCCGAGTTGGGGTTCGAGTTGAAACACCAGGTTGTTCACTGTGTATGGGTAACCAAGCACGAGTTGGAGATGCGTCTACTGTTATGTCGACCTCTACTCGTAACTTCCCTAACCGTTTAGGTAATGGCGCAAATGTATACTTAGCTTCAGCAGAACTTGCTGCTGTCGGTGCAATTCTTGGACGTATACCAACGTTTGAAGAGTACATTGAGTATGCAAAACAACTTGATGCTACTGCGGCGGATACTTACAGTTATTTAAATTTCCATAAAATGGCTGAATACACCGAAAAAGCAGATACCGTGATTTTTCAATCTAAAGCTTAATTAACGCAATACTAAGCAAGTATAAGCCCTCCTATGAGGGCTTTTTAAACCCACGTATTACGTGGATTTTATTAAAATCAATCGCTTACATGATTGATTTTTGCCTTTATCTGTACATAATTGTACAAGTTTGGACATATCGGCGGTCAATTTCCGGTCATTCTCCTAACGGATTAAACCTGATTGCATCAACCAAATGATCCGGTGAAAAATGAGCATACAATAATGTATGTTTAATATCGCTGTGCCCTAATATTTTCTGTAATGTTAAAATATTTCCACCGTTCATCATGAAATGACTCGCAAATGTATGCCTTAATACGTGACTTGCTTGCCCTTTAGGGAGATTAAATTCAAGACCTTTTAGTACGGCATAAAAATCAGCATAGGAGCTTTTAAAAAGGCGCCCAGATCCTTTTTGTTTAAGTCGTGTATTTAATTTATCCCCAATCGGAATGGTTCTATTCTTGTTATTTTTAGTATCCAAAAATGTCACCCTACCATTGGCTACTTGTTCACCTCGTAGGTCGCTCGCCTCACCCCATCTCGCTCCTGTACATAAGCACAATCGCGCAATCAATTCGGGATCTTCTCCTAAGCTAGCTAGTAACTGCTGTATTTCATCTTGAGATAAAAAGCTCATTTCAGATGGTCTCTCTCGAAGCTTGGAAATTCCTGTTAAAGGGTGCTCACGAGGGTATTCACCAGCGTCAATTAGTGCGGTAAAAACACTACTGAGACTGTTATGGTCTCGATTAAATGTCGATGCCTGCACTCCACTTTCTATGCGTGAAGCTCGATGTCGAATGAAAAATTGTTTTGTTATTTGATAAGCACGAGGGCCACCCATTAGCCTATCAATTCGCAAAAGCCTCTTTCGTTCTCTTATCCCTGTTTTTAATGTCTGTCCATAAAGCTGGAACCAGAGTTCTATCAGTTCAGAGAGTGATCTTTTATCACTTGGCTTCTCGTTCCAATCTTTATCATGGAAATTTGTAGTAACAAATCTTTCGTAATTTGTCGCTTCGGTTTTACGATCAAACCTCTTTCGATATCGCTTTCCTTTCATACCAGCTGGCCTAACATCCACCTGATACTGACCGTTATCGAGCTTCTTAATTGACATATTCAACCTCCTCGAATAAGTCATTGTTTGCTGCTCGATTAAATAAACATGAGTCTAACCAGATGGTTAGCCAGTTTTCTCGTCTGATGGGGATAACGTTATTCCGTCTCGACCAATGTGTGCGAGAGCCGGACTTATTTGCCCGGCTTTTGGGTCTGTTTGATCTAACATAAACCACATCGTATATTTTGAAAATCTTGGATTATTTAGAATGACCTGAGCCACCTTAAGTCCCATTTCACCTCTTTTAAGTTCATAATTTGTAAGTGAGCTATATGGAACGTTGGTCAATTCACTCATAGCCTTACGCGTTAATCGCTCACTCTCCCTCATGATGATCAATTTTTCTGATGTACTCATTGACATAAATGCTTATCCTCTATAATATTTGTCGAATACGACAAACATATTGCTATCTATACATATTTAGACAGGTCTAGACATACCACTTTAGAGGATACCACAAGATGGAAAGTCAATTAACGGTCGCGCCGTCATACATGACCGCAAAAGGTGTTGCGGATCTATTTGGTATGACTGAAGGAGCTGTAAAAAAGATGTGTCAGCGTGGTGAATTGCCAACAAAGCCTCGTCGTAATGGTCAGCGTATTTGGTTCATAAATATGCACGCCTTACATGCGCATGCGGTTGAGCAAGTTGAAGGTGCGGATGAAGACTGGCTTGGTTGGAAGGACCGTTTTGAAGGGTTTAAGTAGTCGCCATCATCAAACTATGTAGTGATTTGTAAGTAACAGCACAAAAGGAAACAGAGTGATGAAGTACGACGCAGCCCTTACCGTTATTTACAACGGATTGCTAAATGATCACCAATTCAAGACTTGCGAGATGATTGAGAATTCATTGCCAAATTCCTCACGTAACTTTCGCTCTGAGAAGATGCGTGAAAATCTAACAAACGAAATAAGCTCATTATCACAAATGGCATATGATCTTGGTGAGCATGCATTGGCAGAGAGTTTTATGCTAACCGCTAAAGATTTCGGATCTGATGCTATCGCGCCCATGCCTTTAGCTTGTTCGGACCAGTGTCAATGAATACCACGCTTCCAAAAGTATTCTGCACATTAGTGCTACTGTCGTGTGCGCTCACGTCGGCCTATCTAACCTACCTTTTTATGTTTGATCTTGGTGCGGCGATTGGTATTGCGGCCATATTTGCATTGATAGGAATAACCCTGGATCTGGTTAAGACAATATCACCCACGTTTGTCCCAGCCGTTGCCAAGAAAAGTCTATTCACCGCCCTGCTTCTTGCTGGGCTAACAGGCGTTCTTATGGCGATCAGCATCATCGCCTCTATCTCCGCCATTGAAAAAGGCGCAGATAATATGACGGTATCAACCAGGCAAAGCGCCGCCATTACAGAGCAGATAAAAAGTAAGCAGCTTGAGTTGGGTAACTTGCAGTTATTATCACAAAAGCAAATCAGCACCAACTACACATCAAAAGCCGCCGAAACCGCTAGGTCTTTATCAAAAGCAACAGGCGAGTTAAACGCCCTCTACCAAGCTCAATCCACCACAAAAAGCACATCATTACTCAGCCAGTACGACTCAAGCATTACTTTGATTATTGCCATATCAATCGAGGTTGTTTCAGTGGTAATGGCGCTCACTCTGCACGCGCTCAATACGCCCGCCGTCAGTGTACAAAGTGTATCGATGCCTGATTGCGCGGTAGGCGAGACATCAAGTGATCTTGCGGACATTAAAGACACATTGCCAAGCGCGCGAGCAGCCATTTTAAGCGGTGCGGTAAAGCCCAACTATCGAAGTTTGAGGCGTGCGTTCGGGGTATCTCAAGAGCAAGGTAAGCGCATCTTAAGCGTGCTGTATGAGCAGGATGTTCTAGAGTCGCGGGGCGGCAGTGGATACAAGTTGAGGGCGGCATAATGAGCCATAAACACCCATTTAAACTGCACTACCGATATCTGCATTCAGCTCACCGCCAGGGCGATACCTTGCATCTTTACGGCGCACTCGCTCGTGTTGAGTATGAGGTTGGCTTTGAGGCGCTAGAGCACCTCACAATTAACTTAGACAAAACAATGAAACAGCGATGGGCGCTTAACACTAAAACGCCACTGATATTACGTTTAGCGCTGCACAAATACGCAAAAAGACAGGCGGCCATAAACAGACTTAACAAGGGGTTAGCGTAATGATTAATTCATGTAACTGCTTTGACGAGGCACTAGGGCGCGCAAAGGCGTACATAAAGGGCAAGCTTCCAGGGGGTGCTATCGATCTCCTAGTTACATGGGAAAGCTCTGCACTCTTTTTTTCTGGTGAAGTCGTTCCGGTGAACCCGAAGCTGAATATTTCATACAGACACGTAAAAAAAGATGGCACTCCCGATCGGAATTTAACAAAGGACTCTATGACCCTGCCATGCCGCTACTGCCCATTCTGTGGTCGTGAATTAGATAAGTCGTAATGCAACTTTAAACAAGGACAACACCATGAGTAAAGAAAAATTTTTAGCAAAAATGACCATTGCGTACATGCAAAAACGTGGCGTAGCGCCAACCCAAAGGCGGTTAACAGTTTGGGCCAGGGTGTGGAAAAAAATAATTGACATGGATAGCGCTGAGTAGGGATTCGAATAATGAAAAAGCACCCATTTCATCTATATGCATTCCTCTGGGTTGCTGGCCCAGTGCTCCTACTTTGCTGGGCCTCTTTTTTAATTTGGATGACGCCACCACCAAAAACAGATGGCACGGAGGCGGAATTAATGAAACTTCAAATTGAAGAAACAAAACTCAAAATCCAAGTGCTAAAGCTCGATATTAGAGCGCTATGAAATTAATGATAAGCGAGAGAGAAGCATGAAAATTAAAACTAACACCAATCTGCTTTTTGATACCGCGCACAAAAAGTGCCTCTGCATTACGAGCGGCGCTGAACAGCGGATTTTTGCATTCATACAATGCCTGGATGTTGGCCGAAATGGTAAGTCGGAGCGAGCGAAGCGCTATTGGGGCTTATACGATCCTCAAAACCCAGAAGAGTCAATAATGCGGATAATGCTCAATGGAGGCTCCTGGCCTGCTCTGCCCAAGTAACGTTCGGCGCTGATTTGTTACTGATTAAAGAGGAAATTGGAATGAAAAATAGAGAACTATTACATCACATTTGGCGAGCGATTGAAGCGCAGGCTAAAACTGTTGCGGACAGCTTACCTTGCGGTAAAGGGATCGGCACAGGATTAATAATGAGTAGCAATGAACTTGATGTGGTTAATGAATTCGAGCTAAAGCGATTGCGCATATTGATCCGCCAGCTTGAAGAAGAAAGCCCAAATTAATGGGCGTGACAGCCTATTCAAGCGCTTTTTGTATTTGCTCGGTGTAGGAAGGCAGCTTTTTTAAGTGCTCTTCTAGCCTGTTAGTGTCATGTGACGCGGAGCTTAGATCTGCACTGATTAGTTTAAGTGCAATCGTCATTGCGTTTCTTGTGCTGAGTTTCTCATTCATTGCTGTTTCCATAAGTTTATCCATTGGGCAGTTATCTAAAGTATAAGCCGGTGTTTCACTCATAAGAGCTTCCTTTTTGATTGGTTGGGATGTGTGAGTTTCAATTATATCAGAACGCCTAGCCCCCGTTAAGGGCTTCTTATTTAAAGATAAATACATCATTAACAGGATAAATAATTAAGCGTGAGCAGCACAACCAAGCACATTAACGACGAAAACAAGCACAGTGAGCAAACGCTCGCTGTGCCTAGTCGTGAGTGCTCGGAAAGTACACCAAGCTCTAACAGTCACAAATTAAAAATAAATCAATCTAACGGATGGCCCATTGCGCCAACGTGGCACCCTGATGAGTCACTGGGTGCCAATTTAGATGTTATACCAATGTCAGCTCGCAAGAAAAAACGCATACCTACGCTTAACCGCAAGATATTCAACACCATTGAAAAACACGGCGCCTGGGTAAATGCGCAATGGCCCGTCCTGATCTATCGACTGATTGAAGTGGGAATGCGTAAACGCAACCTATCTTTTAGAGCCGAGCATAAGCAGAACATAGAAAACACTCTGCGCTGGATTGCGTATAACTCGGACGCGGTAACGGGGTGTATTAACGTGACTCGCTTGTGTATTGAGATAGGCAAAGAGATCAAGGTATCCAGCTCAACCATTTCAGTCATCATGAAAGAGCTGGTTGTTATGGGGGTTTTGTACGAGCCTGAGCACAGTAGCCACTCAATTCAAGATATTCTGCACGATGGCCGCCTGCCGCGAACGTTGTGCACCACGCCACTGTTCTACGAGTTACTGGGTATTAATGAGAGCGAGCTTAACAGTTTACGCACCGCTGAGATCCAACGCCGCAAAATAGAAGCAGCCAAACGCTTTGAGCAATACGACGCGCAGATAGCGCTAAAAACCTATTGCCACAACAACATCCTTCGCGTCTGGGAATATAGGCACGCACAAGCAAACTCCAGCTACACCATCAAGATAGCGGACATGAAGCCCATCGACCGTCTAAGTTACATCTCACGTAAGCTGGTGCAGCGCATCAGAAAGAAAGGATGGGATATAAGCACCGAAGCGCGAAGCATCGCTAAGATGGCCAACAACCTGTTGAGCCGAATGGGCCTCTCTGTTAAGCAGAGTGAGATCACCCCCTCCCCCCATACACCCTGACACAAGCATGAATCACACGCTCTTAGCTGAGTGGAATGACACACGTCTGCAGTCTTTGGCTGGTTAAAAAACAAGCAATGACATGCGCGATAGTGATCCTTTTGGGCCGAATGACGATCCTTTTTTAGAATTATTAGATCAGTTATACATAGATGTCGGAATAGGATCGCTTTGAGTTAGACATTGCCCTCCAGATACCCTTGCTAATATTCTTTTATTTATCTGATTCAATAATATCTATCTCCCACAATGGATTGTGGATAACAGACTTTTATTGATGAGGCGTCCTCTCGACCGCTACGCGGTGAGTCCTTATTGCGATGGGGTAAGTGCTTTTTGTCATACGACAGGAGGATACCGCGCACCATGGCGGTGTCGTTCTTATCGCTACGCGATGGGCCTGGCATGAAGAGAAGATGGCGATATAGATTTATAGGGCCAAATTTCAAGCCCTGGTCGTTACTGTGGGTTTTTCTTTTGATAGCGCAATACTTTATGGAATTCAGGTTATTGTGTACTCAGAAGAGCTTACAGCGCTTTTTAGCGGACGCGAGGCAATACTCCTCAATTGATATTCATGATATATTTCTGGGGAATCCCCAGAAATTATAAGGAATGGATATGAAGCGTGTTTTTGTTGAGCTGCAAAAATCCACATCACTCTCGAACTTTGCCTGCGCTGACTATCTTGGTATCAGTGAGGCGTCTGTCCAAGACCGGCGCAATGGCAGATACGAGCCTAAAAAATGTGAACTGATAGCCCTTGCCATGTATGGCTCTCCCGAGTTAGAAAAAGCCCTCAAGTACATTCAATCCCTGTCCTAAATATGCCTGTTTTTGCTGCATTTATCGCCTGAAAATGCAGCTTTCTTTCTGCCAAAATGATACAATAACTCATTGATTTAAATCTTATAATTGCATTTTATACTGTCGTAATTAGATAATTAATTTGAACCGTAGAGGTGGCGAAACGTGTTGATCACCTGTCCCGACTGTTTGAGTAAAACGCGTGTCGCGACATCAAAAATAATAAGCGCCGAAACGCGAGAGCTCTATTGCCAATGTTTGAACTTAAATTGCGGAAAAGTATTCGTGTCCCACATCTCGTTCTCGCACGCCATTGAGCCTACGGGGAAGAGGCCGGATCCGCTACTGCAGCCTGAATTGTGCAAAAACAAAGAGCAAATGGATATATTTGATGAGCAGTAATTAATATTCAATACACCGAAAAACGAAATAAAACGAAATTGCCTATTTGATAACTTGCAGGTAATATGAAGTGGTTTCTTCTTTCATATCAACACCTTGCATTCGCTTTTCTTGCGTACTTATGCAGCTCCTTTTCTTCGTTTTCTTAAAGGGCACACTTTTGGTGCGGAGGGGTAGGTGAGGCGACGCAAGCCCAAAGCGCTCGCCCTCGGCATAAGTACCCACGAAACTGCATAACACGCTTAGTTTGCATCGCAGCTGGGCACGGATATGGATGAAAAAACAATGAGAAAAGAGTATGAATGATGCAAATTCACTCGTTCTTTTCGTGCAGGCGTTGCCACTATGTGGGTAAGGCAGTACGAAAAAGGGCGCTGGAATGGTCTTGAGCTCAACATTCTCACCACCTCAATTGATGGTGGTAAGCGTCTTCATGTCAGTGAAATTCCTTATGCCGACTTACCTAGCATTAAAGTGATGGGAAGCGCGGCCAGCAGCATTGACTTGACGGTTGTGTTTGTTGGCAGTGATTCACTGGCTCGCGCCAATGCATTGCTGCGCAGTTTAGACAAAACCCCAACAGGCGAGCTCGAGCACCCATGGTTGGGTGAGCTGGCACTGGTATTCGAAACATACTCCCAAGAGATCAATACTACGTTAGGTGTCGCCCAGCTCTCACTCTCATTTCTTCGCGCTGGAAAGCTACCAACACTAACCAGTACGGTCACTGAAACGGTCAACTCACAGCAGCAAGCAAGTGTTGTTGAAACCGTCTCAACCAAAACCTTTGTCACCGATGTGGAAGCGATGGACGTGGCCCAGGTGAACACGCTGCGCCAAGACTTCACGCATGCGGTTGGTCAGTTAATGGGTATCTCCAATAAATTAAAGATCCCAAGCCAAACTCTTGTCGCCTTGAATCAGGAGTTAAACAGCGCGCTTGTGGCCATTTCAAGCATTGCCAATGCACCTGGACAATTTGCCGAGCAGCTCAGTATTACCATTGATAGCGTAGCCGGCGCGGTGCGCTCTGAAGATGCACCTGACAATGAAGCGGTTGATAACTCACGAGCCGCGCAAGCAACCATGCTCAAAGCGATAAACCCCGATACCCCAAGCGCACATTACAACGTTCAAATGGTGACGGCCGCGGTGAAAATGAGTAAGGACATAGCGAGGTTAGAGGCTAGCGACACCTACAGTGTGCTCGTATCAAAAGGTCAGCCAACCCTTATCAAAAGTGATTTAATCCGTATTTCTGAGCAGATAAGCAACCGAATTGATGAAGTGACGGACGTGTCAACTACTGAGCGTCTTGAGCTGTACCATGAGCTGGTTGCACTCAAAGAAGGGGTTGATGCTCAATGCGACAAAGTAAAAAAAGGCTCAGAGCCCGAGCAGTTTACCCAGCGCGGACGTTTTATACCGGCTTTAGCTTTGGCGCATTCTTCTTATAGTCAGGAAGCGTTGGTCACGGCACTAAACCCTGCACAACATCCACTGTTTATGCGCGGAACTATCGCGATGAGGGTGGCCGAATGAAGAAGTTAACCCTCTTCATTGATAACAAACCGACGCTGTTTTTCAATGCTGATTTGAAGTATTCCATCGAGCAGCTGGCTCATGAATTTAGCTGCAGCATTCCAGCGATGGTCATTGATAAACCCTTACCCGTTGAATTCAAACTCGGTGGTGAGCGTATTTTTATCGGCGCGATTGATAAGGCAACCTCTACCACCACAAGCGGTGAGCACTCAATGAGCATCAGTGGCCGCTCAAAAAGTGCCAACATGATTGATTCACGTATCACCATGGACGCCGAATACGGACAACGTTTGGATGATTTACTGCGCACTATCGCCAAAGACTTTGGTCTTGGTGTGAATAGCCTGGTCGATAGCGACAAGCTAAAACCCATTTCAGAGTTTCAGATCAATGGTGAATCTCCGGTTGATAACTTTGCACAACTAATTAAAGAGCAAGGCTTTGTGCTTGTTGAGCGTAATGGCGTATTAACCATTGAGAGCCCTGCGCATGGAGTGGTTCGCGGCGTTGCGCTTGAAGTGGGTAAGAACATTGAAGAGCTCGTCATTGATAGAAATTTTGCAGAGCAGTTTTACCACATTGAAGTTCAGGGCCAGTGGGATGATGCCAACGCAGTGGTGACTTACGCGCCAGCCAACACACAAAGAAAGATTGTGATCCTCTCTGACCAATTGCAAAGCGCTGAGGCGTGTCAATCTCGCGCTGAATACGAGCGTGATTTGGCGATAGCAAAAGGGTTAAGCGCATCAACCTCTATTGCGGATCTGTTTATTGAACTGACTGGCCGCGCCATTAATAGAAGCATTCGGGTGACGGATAAAAAACAGAATTTCAGTGAAATGTTATTGATTAAAGCATTAAGCCTATCGGTGTCCGAAAGCAGCGCGGCAACCAAAATTGAATTGTTCAGACCCTTTAAGGAGGACGTTAATGTTTAATCGTCTAATGAGTCGCATTAAAAACATGATGGTCATTGGAGAGGTGACGGGTGCTAAGACCAACATCATCCAGATCAAGACCTCAACAGGCCGAACCAATGACCGGATAAAAAGAACGCACAACTATGGCTTCATGAGCAGGCCCAAAGTGGGCGCGAAAGCCTACGTATCCTTTTTAGGCGGCGTTCTTAGTCGCGGCTTTGCCTCTTGCGTTGAAGATGAGCGTTACCAAATGGAGCTCGATGAGGGGGATGTGGCGATATTGGATGATAAAGGCAATCTAGCTCACTTTACCAAAGACGGCATCATCGTTAAATCTGTCGGTAAGGTTGATGTTACGGCAGTGAAAGACGTAACCGTGAATACTCCAGCAGACATTATCGCTAATGGTAAGAACATCAAATTAAATGGCGGTACAGGGGCTATCACTTGCGAAAGCATCTGTCCGTTTATGGGCAAACCTCATGTTGATGGCTCGAAAACCGTCACGATAGGGAAAGAGTAATGGCGCTAAGCAAAGAGTCTTTAAAAAGTAAAATTATTGCTGAGATGAACGCGCAGGGCATGGTAACCGATGGGCCATTTGCAAAAGCGGGGAATTTAGCCGAAGCGATAGCCAATGCGGTGGTCGATGAGATAACCGCGAACGCTCAAGTTGAAGTAGCAGATGGGAGCTCTGCAGGGAGTTATAAAGTGTCATGAGCCATTTTAACTTAATCGCATTAACCGCCCCCTCGAGCTCTAAAGATGGGCTCACTCACGCGGTGCTTCAAAGTGTGTTTAACCAGGGCGAGGCCACACAAAACGATCGCGCTCGCATGGAGAGTAATGATCGCGGTGGCGGTTGGATGGAAGCGTTTATTAATGAAGTTGGCTCGCGAGATTGGACGCTTAAGCGCGAGAAGATAACCGAGCAAACCCTAGGTCGAGCCAAGCGATTCTTGGAGGAAGCACTGACCTGGTTAGTGGATGATAAACACGTAAAAGCCGTTACTGTTGAGGTGTTCAAAGTCTCTGCCACAACGATTGGCCGTACCGTCACCTTAACACTGATTGATGATTCTAAATTTGAGGTGCCTCTATGAGCACACAGCGCAGCCTAAAAACCTTAATAGCCCGGGCAACATCGACGTTGATTGCAAAAACAGGTCAGCATAACCCCGCCATTGATGCTATTGCTTGCGCCATTGCAGGGGTTGGATACGGCCAATATGGTTATCAAGACCAATTGTTTCGTGAGCTGCACCCTGAAACCGCCTCTGAGCCTTGGTTGTATCTTCACGCTGAGCGTCATCATGTGGATCGCTTGCTCCCTGCTTTTGCTAAAGGTCAGGTGCAGTTTGAGTCGCTTGGCGGCCCGGTTGAAATCATCAAGGGCACTTTGCTTAGCGACATTACTGGTGGTCAATATCAAACCATCAACACGCAATACAGTGATCAACTGGTTGACGTGATTGCTCTCGTGCCTGGCGTTACAGGTAACCTGCCCAATGGAACAGCATTAACGCTTTCAAAAGGCATTAGTGGGGTGAGTCCTGATAACGTGCTGTGTCTTGGTTTTGAGGGTGGTAGCGAGATAGAAGATCTTGAACACTGGCGAGAGCGTGTGTGTACTGCTTTCAATCAAGGCAAAGAGATAGGCCGACGCGAAGATTATGAAAGCTGGGCTAAATCTGCGCATGCCGATGTGGATTTTGCCTGGGCGCTGGATAACACGCCCGAGAGAGGCATGGTTCAAGTTTACATTGGTACTCGTAAAAATAACCCTGCTGTATCGCTTGAGGTGGTCACCACTGCCCAGGCGTTTATTGATAATGAGCGCCTTGCGGGTTGTCATCCTAGCATCCATATTCCAACACAAAAACCTGTTGATATTGAAATTCAAAATGTTCATGACGAGCAGGTTCGCCTTGATATCACAACCGCGTTAGAGGCGCTGTTTAAAGATAAAATGGGCAAACGAGATGGCTCTGTTAACCCCCCTAAGCAAGTGTCAATTACACCGACTGAAATCGTACTGGCCATTGCGCCCATCACCACCAATTACATCGTAAAGCACCCAACTGAAGAGCAGTTTATTACTAACAGCGAAGTGCACACATTGGGGGCCATCACATGGACACCTCTGATTTAGTCATCCAATACAGTGAAGTGGACTTTGCAGGTGCGATTCGCGCTTTATTACCTGCAGGGGAATATTGGCAAGAGGCAAACAACCAAGAACTCACGAGCTTAATTATAGGGATGGGCGCTGAATTTAAGACCATCAATGATGAAGTTCAATTGGCGCTATTAACGGATTTTTCGCAGCAGTTATTTGGCTGGAAGCTCAGTGACTATCAAGCTTTGCTCATTCGAAGTGGTGGTAATGGCGTTGTGACTGATGATAGTGCCGAGCCTAATTTGATTTTTGTCTCTTTGGATAATAATGTTCGATGCGAGAAAGCGTGGTTTGAGTTTGAAAGAGTTCGCTTACCTCACACGCAGATTGAATGGATTTATAACGCATCACTAAACCCGTACACCCAAGTTGCTAATGCCAGGCATGTTCGCAACCTACACAAACATGAGGTTTCATCATGAGTTTACTCATCACCAATGCAGGCATTGCCGCTTCAATTAAAGCAGGAGAGCTAGGAGTTAGCTACAAAATCACACACATCGCTATTGGCCTTGATGGTTATCTGCCTACGGTAGGCCAAACGACATTGAAAAATGAAGTGGCTCGCAAAGCACTCAGTCGCGGCTCAGCTCCGGCACTTGGCCAGCTTCACTTTGAAGCGGTATTTGATGATAACAGTGAATTTGAAGGGAAAGAGATTGGCTATTATCTCGAAGATGGCACCTTGTTTGCGGTAGATAGCCGTAATGGTGAAATCATGTCACTCAAACGCACCAATACCATCATCACCGAAGCGTTCGAATTAAATCTATCAGGTTCAAATATCAGCAATATCACCGTTGAAATTATGGGGACTCAATACGCGACTGAGAGCGTTGCAGGTATCGCCAAAATCATTACTAACGCTCAGGTTGATGAGTGTATTGATGACACTGCATTTTTAACCATTAAGAAGCTAAAACGAGCCTTTGATGTACCCTCCATCATTAGTAAGTTGGTTGAGAACCTTTGGCTTAGCATTGCAAAAAGAGTGTGTCCAGTAGGCGTACCATTGCCGTGGGGCTCTGATGTTGCACCGGAGGGTTTTGCTATTCATAAAGGGCAAGCGTTTGATCTAGTAGCAAGCCCTGAGCTTGCCAAGTTATACCCTGATGGTGTCATTCCTGATATGCGCGGTTTAGCCATCGTAGGTAAAGAAGATAATGAACTGGTGCTGGCTTATGAAGAGGGCCAAGTTAAAGAGCATGGCCACGACGGCTCTACTGCAAGTTCAACTGATTTGGGTGGTAAAAATGCGGATATTGCAGGTGAGCATATCCACTCAACCAATGGGCGTGGCTCAAATTATACTGGCTCATGGGGGGCTAGTTGGGCGAATGATAAAAATAAACATGCACCAGGCATAAACGTTGGTGGTAATACTTATACGTACACCAACTCAAGTGTTGTAAATACTGGCGGTGCACACACGCACACTGTATCAATAGGCTCACACGTACACAACGTCATGATCGCGCTGTTCGGCGCGGCTAAAAATACCATTGACCACCGTAAATTTAACTGGATAGTGAGGCTTGCATAATGAACTCAATTCAACCTAAATCCATCACATTATCCGTATCAAGAATTCATCCTTTGGGGTGGTGGTTAGGTAATGGTGATGAGCATGTAGCCAAAGGTACAGCATTAGGACCAGATTGCACTCAAACCATTTATGAACCCAGTGCACCAGGCTTAATCGGAAAATATGACCGTGACACTGATGCCTGGTTAGAGGTGGAAGATAAGTCTGCTTATGAGTTTTGGTCGCCACAAGGTGAGCAACATGTCATCGGCGTTCCTGATGGTGATTATCCAGATTGGGCCGTGAAACAAAAACCGCCAGCATTTGATGCAGAGAAACAGACCGTTCTTTATGAAAACAAGGTGTGGGCTGTTTTTGATATCGAGATAGGCAAGCCATACTGGGACATTGAAACTACTGAGTTTATTGTCTCTGATTATAATTTTACTCTGCCAGATAACCACACTTTCACTGTGCCGCCAAAAGCAAATAAAGGCTTTGCAGTTCGCCTGGTTAATGGCGTTTGGAAACAGATTGAAGATCATAGAAAACGAGTCATTTATGATTGCAGTGATTGCACCAACGCTCAAGAAGTTGAAGAACTCGGCGCTATCAAAGTTGGCTTTACGTTTGATGTACCCGTTACCCCATTTGATGAATGGATTGGCGGTGTTTGGGTAACCAATCAAAGCAATAAACACATCGCTGATTTTAACCAAGTGGATGAAACGCGGCGCGGCTTATATGCACGAATATGTGATCCTTTGATTAGCGAAGCCAACATAAAACGATTGCAAGGTGGTGTTCAAGAAGTCGCTGAATTAGAAGCGCAAGCATTAGCTGCCAGAGCTGAAATACAGCGGAATAACCCTTGGCCAAAAGCAATATAACATCCAAAAATTCATATCCCCTCCCCCAAAAAAAGCCCAGTATTCACACTGGGTTTTCTACATCTACCATCTAGATACTTCATCAATATAACCCCTCATGCGCGCGCGATACACTGAGGGACAATTAAATCAGTAGGAGTGCAAAGCACAATGAACAGTGGTAGCAAATCAATAATCGCGTGGTTTCTTGCCACGATGAGCAGCATTGAAGCCAGTGGTGTTATTCAAGTCATTTCGGGGATCATAGGTGTCATTGCTGGTATTGCAGCTTGCCGCTATTACATCGAAGCGAGAAAAGCCAAAAAAGTAGAACGGCTGATCAGTGAAGAAAAACTCAAATACATGAAGATAGAGAGCGCCTGACAATGAAGAAAGTGATTACCAGCGCTGTTTGTTCTGTAGGTGTCATTCTTGGTCTTGTCTTTGGCGCTGATATCAAGTTACAAACAAGCCAAGCAGGATTAGCACACATTGCCAATTTAGAAGGGTGCCGAAACCAAACCTATCAATGCAGTGCTGGCACCTGGACTAATGGAATTGGCCATACACTCAACGTGTCAAAACATGACAACGTTACCAATGAGCAGATAGCCGATAATTTTATTTATGATGTATCCCATGCCGAGCGAGTGGTTAGAAAATACCTGCAGGTTAAGGTCACGCAGTCACAGTTTGATGTGCTTGTCAGCTTTGTGTTTAACCTGGGCGAGACCAATTTTCGAACCTCAACCATGCTAAGAAAACTCAACAACCAAGAGACGATAAGCGCCTGCAATGAACTGATGCGCTGGGTGTTTGTCAGTGGCAAGAACTGCAACGAAAAAGAGAGTAATTGCTACGGCATAGTTAAAAGGCGAGCAACTGAAAAAGAGGCTTGTTTGAATGGGTGGCGGTCATGATACCGAAATTTAACGCCCTGTTTATTGGCTTAGGCACACTGCTATTAGTCAGTATGATATCGAACTGTTTTCTCTATCAAGAGATGGTCAGTAAATCAAAGTTATTAATACAGTCAGAGCAAACCGAGCAGCTCGCGATAGATAAGAACGCCAGCTTGAGCAGTGTCATTGAGTCAATGCAGAGCGAACAAATTGCATCACAGTTGATCGCCGATAATCTGCAACAAGAGGTGTTTGAACTCAATCAACTCTCTGAGAAAGTCAGAATAGTCATCAAGGAGACCATCCGCAATGAACCCTGTTATAGCAAGCCTATTTCTTATCCTTATACTCTCGGGATGCACTACAACTAAAACGGTTGTTGAGTATAAAGAGGTAATCAAAAAACCACCTGAAGCGTTAATGACTGAGTGCATCATGCCTTTCAGTGAAAGACCTAAAACATATGGCGAGGCGGCAGAGCGTGATGAGGTTTGGCACAATAGCTTTGAGCAGTGCGCGAAGAAAATTGAAGGGATTAGAGGGTTTTATCAAATACAAATATAAATGAGGTTCATACGGTTCCTTTTCTTGCATGTTTGGATGTGAGTTAGCTTATTAATTTATAATATTGCGCTAAGTCATTAATATATTTAGGTAAGGGTGCTAATCTAAAACAGAATGACGCCTCATAAATCACAAAGATGTGTCGTTTTAACAAGGATTTTCATCCAATAAATTGTCGTATGTGTTTAATATAACAAGGTGAAATAATGACAAAACTAATAGTTACTGATTTAACTCGATTTAGTACACGGGACAAAGTATGCATAGCTGGTATTGATATAGATACAGGAGAGTGTATTAGACCAATGCCTTATATTAAGTATGAGACATGTGAAAAAGTGGGTTTGATCCCGGGGGCAATAATAGAGGGAACATTTAAAAAAACGCCACATACAGAAGCACCACATACAGAGGATATGTATTACAGTAATTTAAAATATATTAAATCATGTTCAAAAAATGAGTTTTATGATGTTTTATCTGAAAGTGCTTTTGATAGTGTAGAAAAGGGTTTTGACATCAAGTTACAACCGAAGCAGAAGCACTTACCAGCGGGTCATGATATAAATCATTCGATTATAACTCTGTCGATAAGACCAAGCTCAGTTGAAATTAGTGAAAATAAATTCAAGAAAGGGAAAATAAACATTAGTTTTTGTGATAACACAGGGAAGTGGTTGAATAATCTTTCAATAACTGATCTAGGATTTCATGATTATGCAATGGAAAAGCATGGTTTAAATAAACTAGATGAAATTAACGAATTTATCAATGATCAAGAAGAAGTGTTTATACGATTAGGTATTGGACGCAAATTTCAGCCTAAAAGTCAGCCTGATGGTTATTGGCTTCAAGTTAATGGTATTTATACATTCCCCAATTACTTTGAAGAAATAAGGGTCTATAAATGAACATATATACAATAGGGTTCACACAAAAAACAGCGGAACGTTTTTTTGATCTTATTAACATACCTAATGTTAAAACAATGATTGACGTGAGAATTAATAATTCATCGCAACTTTCTGGTTTTGCAAAGAGAGATGATTTAAGATTCTTTCTTAAAGAACTAAGAGACATAGAATATGTACACATTCCTGAACTTGCCCCGACGAAAGAGCTACTATCCAAGTATAAAAAGAAAGAGATAAAATGGATTGAGTATGAAGAGAAATTTTTGAATTTAATGTCTATACGTAATATAGAACGTTCATTAACTATTGAAGACTTAAAGAATGGTTGTTTACTGTGTAGTGAACATGAACCTCATTTCTGTCATCGAAGGTTAGTGGTAGAATACTTAAACTCATATTGGGATGATAAGTTAAAGGTTAATCACTTACTGTAATGAATAGAATTTTAGTTCTTTACCCTAGAGAGTTTAAATGTCAAAGTAAATTTGACCGAAAACTCTCTAAAATAACATCAAATTTAGATGATTACATGATTGTTTTTTTCGACGATCATAATGATTTGATACAAACTTACATATCGTCTTGCAATCCTCTTAAAATATGTGATGTTGTTAATTGTTTGGACACAATAAAACCCACACATGCAGTCATTTTTGATGATGGTACAAACTTTTCAGAAATTATTGATAAACTATCAATAAGTAAGGTTCCAACTCGGAATATAAATATTGAAATTACTCGTGTTGTGAACATTAAACGTAACCCTGAATATAAAGTAATGAGCGATTCATCTACTTATCAATACATAGGACGTGGTTCTTATTGGGGCAATCCATACTCTATTGGTGGGGATGGAGACCGAAATGAGGTCATTAGGAAGTTCGAGTATGACTTCATATATAATAAATTTCCTAATAAAGAAAAAGATGCAGTCCATAAGTTAAAAGGTAAAATATTAGGTTGTTTTTGTAAACCAGATAAATGTCATGGTGACGTTCTTGCCGATTACCTTAATTCATATGACGATGGAGAATAATCTAAAATATGAGAAAACAATCAAAGTGATCACCATACTCAGCATGATTGATTAATGTGCATCATATTGCATTTTTAACTTTCTATGGAAGAGATTTAGATGTTATGAAATACGTTAAGTAGCAAGTCTATCTGTTTGACTATTTAATTTAAATATAAGAGAAATACTTTATTTCTGCCTATACTTTGTCATGAAAACTGACAGATAGAACTCTGACCTAAATTCTGCTGTAATTTAATATTACACCGCAGGCTCCAACCCCACATACTCATTGATCTCTACAACATCCAAGCCCACAAAATCATTCAGCTCACACACTGATTCCAATAGCGGTACCAACTCATTTTTATAGAAAATCCGGTCGACTTTGTTTAGGTCACTGCTGGCACTGAACCCTTCACGAACAATGCTCATCAAATCCAATGGAATACGGTGACTGGCCAATACATCATTGGTGGTCATGCCCTTGATATCTTTAAAGGCATCTTTCGCTTCAACCTGACCAATAGGTGTGAGTTCTGGTTTATTACCGTCTTTGCCTTTACCGTTAATGAATAGGTTTTTAAACGCGCCTAAGCCTGCTTGTTGTTTTAGTTTATTCTGAATATCTTCTTCTTGTTGCTGGGTTAGGTTCGGGTCGTTCATGTAGAGCAAGTAACCTGCATGCGCGCCGTTGATGTAATACTTACGGCGAAACAGCGTGGCATCTTCATTGAGCCAAATTGAGCTTAAAGCGCCAATGTATTGCGGCATACCGTAAATCTCTTGGCAAATATCATATTCAATCAAATGAAAGACTTGATCGGTTTTGTAATCAACTCGTCCATCATCATTGTAAGCATTTGGCTTATAGGTGTACTTGCCGATGGTTTCTTGCGCTCGCATGAACAGAGCAGGTAAGTGTTTAATCTTCACAATCTCTTTAAAGACATTGCGCACCACCAACAGATAACCATTCCCAAAGGTTAAGAAGTCATCTAAGAAACGTTTAAAATCGCGCTTACTTAATAAAGGCGATAGGGTTATCGAACTCGATGCCATGTTACGTTTTACATACAACGCAGAGCCATGCATTGGGTTGGCGCGAGCGGCCTTTGCTAGCGTATCTAAAGGGATTGGCGGCTCATACAGACCATCGACTAAAGCGATCTCCATGTAGCTGAGAATATCGCTGCTCATTACGCTTTCAGGGGTAGAAAAAGTTATCAAAATATTCTCTCTTATAAGAATGAAACAGTGGTTGAGTCGTCGCGTAAAATATCAATCGGCTCCCAATGCAGAACGTGCATTGTGGCCCAGGCTAAATCGGCATGAGAGCCGACTTTGTTACGCGCAGAAACAAAGGTGATCTGGTTGCTCATTTTGGTTGTGTGTTGTCGTATCATTAGAAATGAATGCACTAAGTCGTCCCATTCATCATCAAACTGCAGTCGACCCGCGTTAATGATTTCACGCGCTTTATACGCCATCGTTCGTTTCATTTCGGGTGTGTAATCTAATGTGGTGAGTCCTGGATAAAACTTTCTGACAAGCTCTGCGACGGCCGAACCAACACCGCCCACATCAATGGCCAAATAGACAACATTGTATTTTTCACAGATGGCCTCAATGGCATTGGCTTGATCTTCATAGCTTGAGCCTTTTAATCGAACCCGCTCAATAATCCTAAATACACCGCCTTTAATGACAGGTTTCAGTGTCACCACTAAACCTGCATCATCGGAGCCTTCACCTTGGCCACCACCTCGGGGATCATAACCAACCAAAACCTCACGAAATGCCACCGGGTGAAGCGCTTCAAAATCCACATCTCTCCAGTTGGTGGTGTCTGTTTTACAAGCCAGCAGTGCTTTAATGCTAAAGAACGACGAGGCATCATCCAAAAACACACAACGCAGCAAGTTATCAAACACCGATTTATCAGGGTACTTACGG
>JAESQY010000169.1 GCA_016764915.1 Aliivibrio sp.
TTAAATTTTGTTTATGATCATAAGATGAAAGCGATCATGAATATAGAAAATCTAAAAAACATTGAAGACCTTGAACAATTTATTCAAGGCAATCAAGTAGTAGCTTTTACTGTTTTAGGTGATAAGAATGAGCGATATAAATTTATTCAGAAAACACTGGTTAAATTTCGCTATCTCACATTAAAAAAACCAGAAAAAGGTATTGTAAACCGCTATCTTAGAAAAATATCAGGTTATTCTCGACAGCAACTTACTCGATTGATAGTGAACTTACGACAAGATAGCTCAACTTAAGATTTTTGATCTGATTTAATCATTGCGACTTAACTTTAAGGAAGCAATATGAAAAATCACGACCCCTTATCTACGCTAGTGACTGCTTTTTCACTGTGGCGAGAAAAACGCACCAAAGGCAGAGATCCCATACCGCAATCCCTGCGCAGGCAAGCCGTGGCCTTGTTGACCAACTATTCAAAGAGTACAATAATTTCGGCACTTAAGATCAGTGGCGGTCAATTTAAACAATGGTGTGAAACCTTTAAACCACCTAAGCAAGTCATTGATTTTGTGCCGTTACCACCGCTTGAACTGGAAACGCCAACACTCACCCTTGAATTATCTTTTACCAATGGCAGCCAGTTATGTTTGTCGGGCAATATCAGTGCACAATTGCTCAGTACCTTAATTCAGGAAACTCGCCGATGATCAAACTCACTGCCCACACGCAAATTTTATTGGCGATAGCGCCTGCTGACTTTCGCCTAGGTATTGATGGATTGGCGGCAATTTGCCGTAGGCAACTTAAGCAAAACCCAAGTAACGGCACATTGTTTGTTTTTATTAATCGCAACAAAACCATGATCCGCACTTTAGCCTATGACGGCTCTGGTTTTTGGCTCATGACCAAACGGCTATCAAAAGGCAAGTTCACTGAGTGGCCGAAAAACACCACTGTGGTATCTGGGCTCAATGCGATCAAATTACAGCAAATTTTAGCTGGACACGATCCTTCACAATATCAACGAATTAGCGGATGATTAAAGCAAGCTAAAGCCTTTATTTATGCAGTAAAGTATTTATCATTAACACGTTGTTTTTTTTTGAGGATCATCTTTTGGCTAAAGCCGTTACCGACATTGACATGAAAGCACTTGATGCGCTAATAAAGCGCGTGCAAGAAGCGAAAGAGCATGATTTATCGCTAAGTAGCGAAGATTGTCAATTATTGCTCGATGCCTTGTTGACCCTAGCCGCGATGCAAGAAAACTTAGCCAATAATGATATCACCATCAACAAGCTGAGAAAGCTGGTAGGCATGGTGCAATCGTCTGAAAAACTGAAAAGTAGTTTGGCACAAAAGCGTGCCAAAAAATCACGCGCACGCCCTAGAAAAAGCACAGCCAATAAGGTGAAGCCTGAACTTAAGCACCATCAACTTGAACGCTTGAAAAAAGGCGATAATTGCCCTGAATGTGAAACAGGCAAGGTATATAAATACGAACCCGCCACCTTACTGCGTATTGTTGGTCAAAGCCCTTTTACGCCAGAGCAACATGTGATGGAGCGTTTACGCTGTAACACCTGTGGTGCTTATTTTACCGCTGATTTACCTGATGAGGTTAAAGCTGATGGCAAAAATAATCAAAAGTATGGTTATTCAGCACGCTCTATTATGGGTATCGCAAAGTTCGGCATGGGTTCACCGTATTATCGTCAAGGTAGCATGCAGGATTTACTGAGGGTACCCGTCACCGCCTCGACTATTTTTGACCAAGTAGAATACTTAGCCAACGACATTTATCCCGTGTTTAAAGCCCTAACACAACTTGCTGCTAACGCTAAACACTTCAACCTTGATGACACCACCCATCGTATTATTGACCAACAGCCGGTGATGAAAAAGCAACGCCATAGCGATAAAATGAGACTGAGAACAGGCGTGTATACCTCGGGTTTAATCGCGACTACGCAAGACAACCACCGTATTGTGCTGTTTGAAACGAATATAGGTCATGCGGGTGAATTTATTGATAGCATTTTAACTGATAGAGATAAAAGCCAGCCACCGCCGTTATTAATGAGCGATGCGCTGCCTAGCAATCGCCCCTGTGTGGAGTAATACCAATCAGATTAAATTTGTGATCTAATGGGCATGAAATATATTTCCCAAAAACAACTCCAAGATAAGCTGAAGTTCGTAGACGTCAAATCTCTTATCGCTAAAAAAACCAATGGCCGAATGCGTATGCGTTTATTAGCTCTTTCACACATAAAAGATGGTGCTGACAGAGCACAAACGGCTATCTATCTAAAGGTCAGCCGCAAAGCAGTAAATGATTGGGCTAAAAAGTTCTATGAAAATGGGCTTGATGGTTTAAAAGAAAAAACCAGAGCCGGTAGACCTTGTAAGTTGACAGCAGAGCAACTCATTACATTCAAAGAATATGTAATAAAAAATAGCATTAAGCCTAGTGGTGGTCGCCTTACGGGAAAATCACTGGTTAACTTCATTCAAGAAGAGTATGGCGTTACTTATTGTTTAGATAATATTTATAGATTACTAAATTCCCTTAATTTTTCTTGGATAACCAGTCGTTCTAAGCACCCCAAGCAATCACAAGAAGCTCAAGACGATTTTAAAAAAATTCAAAATCGAAATGATCCCTAAAGATCATGATAGATCCTGCATAGAATAGATATCTGGTTTCAAGATGAAGCGAGGTTTGGTCAGCAAAATACAACAACAAGATTATGGGCTGAAAAAGGCTCAAGACCGAGAGCAGTTAAACAACAGCAGTTTCAATATGCTTACCTGTTTGGCGCTATTTGTCCCGCCACAGGAGCAACCGAAGCTATAGTAACGCCCTATGTAAATAAAGATGCAATGAGGCAACATTTACAACAAATATCACAAGCAACGTCAATAGGCCGACACGCTGTTGTGATCATGGATGGTGCCGGTTGGCATACCAATGATACCGCGCTTTGTTTTGATAATATAACGCTAGTGAGGTTGCCAGCATATTCACCAGAATTATACCCTGTAGAGCAAATATGGCAGTGGTTAAGGCAGAATGAATTAGCTAACAAATGCTTTGATGGGTATGAAGATATTGTAAATTCATGCTGCGACGCTTGGAATAGTTTTATTAGTGATTTAGATAGGGTCAAAACAATGTGCATGAGAGAGTGGATTGATTTGGGTGGTTAAATAATCTGATTGATATAAATAGCTTTAAAGTAATCGTTGTTGATTAAATATGATTAAATATGGTTTTTACCTAGTAGACATAAATGTTCATCCTCAAAATCAGTATAAAAAACATTTTTCTTTGTGTGATCTAATCAAAATATGTTTATTTATTATATTGTGTAATTAATAAAAAGTAACTTAATATCAATACTATGCACTCTCTCTATACATTGTGTTTGATTGTTTATCATAGTGACGTGACCAGTTATGATTGTTTTTGCTTGTTATTTGTTTTTCTTGATGGTAGTTTAATATTCATTCTAATTATTTTATTTAGAAATATAGTCGAAAGAAAATAAGAAAATAATAAACTTGGGGAAGTATAAGATGAATACACAAAAAACGATATTAGCATCAATAATTGCATTGATGTTCACTTCAGCACATGCGGCTGAAGAAAATCAAGATAAAGACAAAAAAGATGTATCAGGTATAGAAGTGATAGAAGTCACTAGCGGGATTAAATATTCCATTGTAAAAGCACAGTCAATAAAATTAAATGCCGACAGCATAGTCGATGCCATCACAGCTGAAGATATTGGTAAATTCACCGATAGCAACCTTGCTGAATCATTACAACGTATGCCCGGTGTTCAAATTAGTCGTTCAGAAAATGGCGAAGGACAATACGTTTCGATTCGTGGTTTAGGCCCACAGTTTGTTCGCACCACTGTAAATGGGCGCTCAATGTCTGGTGGTTCGGGTGGTGATAACGGTTTGGGTAATCAACGTGCCTACGGTTTAGATGGTGCTTCTCCTGATATGACTGCTGGTGTTGTTGTTATGAAAACTCAAACCGCATCTGTTGAAGAAGGTGGTATTGGTGGTGTCGTTGATATCCAAACGATAAGGCCCTTAGACTTCTTAAATAGTGAAAAAGAAGATGATGGGTTATTTTTTGGTGCTAATATCGATGCCTTTTATAATGCAGAGAGTGGAAAAACAACTCCTTCTGTATCATTAACAGGAGCGTTGAGGATTACTGATACCTTGGGTGTTTTCGCGAATATTATCAATAGTGAACGTTCGACATTAACGCAAATTTCAAGAGACAGAGGTTATAAAGTTCACGAAATTGATGGACAAAACATTTTTGGCCCTAGTTCAGGTGTTCAATATTCAATGAATGATGGCTCATTAACAAGAGAAAGCTACAACCTCACGTTACAATGGCAACCATCAGATGACTTAGATATTGTCGCCGATTATATGAATAGCAGTTGGTTAACTGAGCGGAGACAAAACGTATTAATCGCAGATATAAGTGGTATTGAGCCGACAAATGCCGTGATTGATTCTAGCAATGCGATAGGTGTGGATGGCTACTTACGGGAAGCAGACTTTATGGGGCCAACGGTAGGTCAAATTTCGCCAAATGAAACTGTATTTGATCGAGAAGAAAGTCTCTATGGTTTGCATATTAATTGGAACCCTGATGCCGGTCCATTAACAGTAGACTTTGATGTAGCCTATTCAGATAGTGGCTATGATCGTAATGAAAAATTATTAGAAGGCGTAGCTGTCAACGAAGCTGTTGGGATTCACTATGATGCAACGGGGGATGCACAATTATTTTCAATGTATGATGCATCTGGTAATGTTCTAGATGTCGAGAATATGACTTTTGGTAGTCCAGGTAGTGTTGGTTACAACTTTATTGACTATGCATCAGAAGAAACCGCATATCGTTTAGATATAGAGTATGAGCTAGACAATGACATTATTTCTTCTGTTCAATTTGGTGGTAGTTACCGAGACTTAGATTCAAGCCTTAACTTTAATATCCAACGTTATGGCACAGCTCTTCAAGAGGACCTTTTAGCTGAAGCTGGTTTAACCGATGCTGAACTACCTAATTATATTTCCTATTTAGCCCCTCAGGGAAGCGGTGGTTTCCTTAGCGAGTTTGGTAGCTCTACTCCAAATACTTGGAATAATATAGGCGCAGCACAAGGTTTTGCTTTTTGGGATCCCATTATTGAAAATTCTGCATGTATAAAAGGTCAGGGAGGTCTTGATACAGGAAAAACAGGCACAGGAAATTGTAGTGGTTTAGGCTGGTTTCCTGAAATATTTTACTTTGACGTAGAAGAAAAAATCACTTCCGTTTATGGTCAGGTAAATATCAATACAGAAATTGCAGGCATGACTTTAACCGGTAATGTAGGCGTAAGATATGTACAAACTGATGTTACAGGCAGAGGTTTTGTGGATTCAGAGCTTAGAACAACAAAAGGTGATTACAGTGATGTATTGCCTAGTTTAAACCTTTCTTTAGGGATTACGGATAATACGTTTGTTCGATTCGCCGCCTCTACCACGGTTGCACGTCCAGAACCAGATCAATTGGCAGGTGCAGGGGGGGAGAACCCGACCATAGATCCAATCACTGGCGAGATTACTGCATTATCTGTTACTAGAAAAAATCCGGATTTACAGCCATTTAAGGCTAATCAATATGACGTTATCGTTGAATGGTATCCAGGAAGCGAAGGCATGTTCTTTGCCGCTGGGTATTTTTATAAAGACATTAGTGACTTTAATAGCTCAGACGTGGTTTTTCCTGATGAGTACACATATGACGGTGTAACATATTCAAGCACAGATATTGATATTAGTATCACACAACCCGTAAATAGTGGTGATGCAAAAGTAAGTGGTATTGAGCTACAAGGTCATATCCCATTAAGTCAGTTCATAAAGGAAGGTTTCTTTTCTCATATGGGTGTTCAAGCTTCGTACACACATTTGATAGATAATAAAACACCAGCAAATGATCCAATCACGGGTGCGGCTTTACCTTTCCCTGGTGCTTCAAAAAATAATTATTCAGCAGTCGCTTATTATGATGACGGAACGGTTAGCTCTCGACTTTCTTATACCTATCGCGAGCAAAATTATTTAGCCGTTGATTTCTTCGGTGCAGCAACATTTGCAGAAGATTTTACAGCATTGGATTTCAATATTAGTTATCAACTCAACGATAACTTAAGTTTTAGATTCCAAGCGAATAACTTACTTCAAGAACCAATTCGTAGGTCTGTTGCAAATGGTAATATGCCATCATTTTACTCTCAAAATGGTAAAAGTTATAACTTAGGTGTCCGGGTAACTTTCTAGCATCTTATTAATTTGTTTATGGGCTCTATAAGTAATTGACTTATAGAGCCTCTGTTTTGGTTAAATTAGCACGAATATGAGATCTAAAAATAGATGTAAGCAAAAAAAAACGGATGGATATTTTAGTTATAATATAGTGGTCTAAATTATTCATATATTTAATAATTTATGGAGAACTGGAAATGAAAAAACACATATCTTTGACATGTAAACTACTACATAGCATTTGTATTTTATCACTGCTAAGTATTTTAAACACCGCAATAGCTGAAAATGTATCCAATATTAAAACCGTGTTACATGACTTCGAAGTAGGTACAGAAGGATGGGTAGTCGCAAGTAATGCCACGGTAGTAAATAAAGTTTCAACAAGCTTAAATTCTCCTACGGGCACTTATCATAAATCGTCGATGCTGGAATTCACTAGAGGGGCGGCTCCTGGCACTGACTGGAGTGCTATTTCACGAAGTTATACAAACCCAATAGATATGAGTGTCGCAAAAAATCTGCAGTTTGCCTTAAACAGTTATGGTATAAACCCAAGCAATACAGGCTTTACGGTAAAGGTGACACTAACAAGTGACAATGGCTCAATCCCTAAAACCGTAACTCAAGCATTTAATGCTGATGCGTGGAATCTTATTTCTGTTGATATCAGTAATTGGAGCGGTAATACCAGTGTTACTAAGTTAGAAGTTGCTGTTAAGTCAGATACCTTCAGTTCTGGATGGGGTGGTAAACATCAAATTGATTGGATTGGATTACAGGGCAATAATGTACCCGAATATCCTCAAGCATTCTCTTTGAGTGATTTTGGAAATATAGATACAGATGGCTGGCAGTGGGGAAGTAACGTAACAGGCCTTGCCGCTGTAATCACAGGAACCGCATCTCCTTCGTCTTCATATCGCGGAAGTCATATGGCAAGTTTTACATCTAGCGCAGCTGGAACGAGTTGGAGAACAATTTATAAAAATTTCTCATCATTAAATATTAGCAAGGCTCCAATACTACAATTAGCAGTCAATACCGATAGTATTAATCCAGACCATACAAGTTTCGAAACACGCATTACATTAACTGATTCAGGTGGGAGCCAATATGTGGTCACAAAATCTATTTCTGCAAATTATTGGAATGTTGTTTCAGTTGATACTAGTAGTTGGTCAGGTAATAATAATATTTCGAAAATCGAAATATCTGTAAGATCTAAAAGCTATATAGCAGCATGGACTTCGACTCATTACGTTGACTGGATAGGATTAGCCCGTTTAGGCACTAATTCAGTAAAATCAGTTTCGGCTACCGATACGGCAATTAACGTTAGCGGTGAAGTGACCGTAACAAGCAGTTCAACCTTGTATCTCTATGAGCTGGCACCTTATGAAAATTACGATCCCAATACGACATACACCTCTCTGGCTACAGCGACCGTTTTACCAACAGCAGGCAGCAGTACAAGCTATAGTTTTAACAATATTGCACGTTTTAATGGTTCGGTAGATAGAATTTACTCCAAATTTGCGGTTGTAGTTGATGGTCTCCTTGTTGGTTCGCCTAGTTTTGTTACTTTCTTTCCAAACGGTGCTAACAATAAGGCATTGACTATAGCAAAATCAAAAAAAGGGTTACAAGTTCAGATTGTGGGTGATGCTCAAGACCTAGGCATATCTCATGCGGCCATTAATGTTCCTTTGGAAAGAGTGTGGGCTAGCGCGGCGAGTACATTGGCTGATGATGGCGTCACTTATATGAACAACTATGTCTATACCACTAATGGAGAAACCTTCTATTTTCGAGAAGACGAAATAGATAGTCTTGATCGACAAATTAAAAATCTTTCAGACAATGATATTACGATCAGTTTGATCATGATTTTTTATATTTACGATAGAGTACCTACAAGTGTTCAGGGACATGTTTGGCAAACCATGTACGATAATTTAAAACATCCTGATGTTGTTGAAAGTGGAGACACGATACTGTCGGCTTTTAATACCACTAACCAAGGCGGTGTGAAGTATTTTAGTGCGGCAATGGAGTTTATTGCTGAGCGTTACTCTACAGTAGATACGGAAGGAAATTATACCAATGGACGAGCCGTTAACTTTATTATCAGTAACGAAGTCAATACCCCTGCTGTATGGAATAATATGGGAGATAAAGCACTTGTTGATGCAGCAGAGCAGTATGCTCGTACTCTTAGAATTGCTAACACAGCGGTTAAGAAAAAACAGACCAATGGCCGAGTATACATCTCCCTAGATCATTTTTGGGAAGTAACTGATTTTGGTGCGGTCTATGCTAATGAAGCTTATGCGGGTAAGGCTCTATTAGATGAAATTAATTCTGTCATTAAACGAAATGGTGATTTTGACTGGGGTATTGCTTATCACCCATACCCTGAGAATTTATTTGAACCTCGATTCTGGCGTGATAACCCAAATATCACTCAGGGTAATTTGAATGCCAATATCATTACCTTCAATAATATAGAGCAATTATCTAATTATGTGACCTTGGCAGATTATCAGTACTTGGGCAACAACAGAAAAATCATCCTTTCGGAACAGGGCTTTAGCGACGCGGATTATGCTTCCGTAACAGTCACACAAGCGGATCAGGCTGCTGCTTATGCCTACGCTTATTATAAAATCAAATTTACTGATAATATCGACTCACTCATTCTTCATCGACACATAGATCATCCTGGCGAAGGTGGGTTATTGTTAGGCTTGTGGAGTTATAGATCAGATTCGAATAATTATACTAATCTAGGTATTCCTGATAATAAAAAAACCATCTATGACGTATTTAAAAATATAGATACGGTTAATACCGAGGCACTCACCGATGCCGAATCTTTGTTGTCAGTGATACAAACTGATTTACCTGGGGCTACTTGGTCTAGTCTGGTTCAAAACTTTGATGCCAATACATTACAAAATTCACCTGAACGTGAGCTACCAACTAATACCATCATGACGTCGCCAGTATCCCTCAATCCTACCAACTATGTGTCTAATTTTGACTCAGGGTCTGATACTGACTGGGTAATGACTGAATACAGTGATTCCATCACTGTGGTGACATCTTCGGCAAATTTACCACAAACTTCTCAAGCTGGTTCGCATATGCTGGAGCTAAGTGAAGATCACGGTGGACTTGATCTGGATTATGGCGCCGCTCATGGTTTTTCATTGGGGAAACACGGGATCACACGAAGTTTTTCTTCGGTAATTGATATGTCTTTAACACCAAAATTTCAATTTGCGATTAATTCCTATGGTGGCATCCCCGCCAAAACCGGCAATAGCACAACTAGCTATTACGTCACGGTTAAGGTTTTCGGTGAAGATAGCCAAGGCGAGATCGTTATTTCCCAAGATACATCAAGCTTTTCACCAGATCAGTGGAATTTACGGCAAATGGATCTGAGTTCATTCAGTGGCAAGTCTAAGATCAATAAAATCAAAATATGGTTCCATTCAGACTCTAACCAGGATTGGTCTGGTAAGTTCCAGGTAGACACCATAGGTTTTGCTCAGTAAACGACAAATAGTAACCAGCCCATTGCGATCAAGACCAAAGCGATGGACTGGTACTTTTGTGAAGCAATAATATTAATACAAAAAACTTACTATTTGGATACGGGGCTGGCTATTGTTTTTAGAATTTGGAAAGAAAAATTTTAACCTTAAAAAGGCAGAAATAAGTACGCTGTTGCTGTGCCTGTTTTTAACCTGTTCTTTTTCAAGTTTGGGGCAACAGCCTTTAGCTGGGAGTGATGATCTTGGAAGAGTGCTACCACTGAATCATGAAGCTGGAGATCCACAAAAGAACAAGCAAGTTGGAATGTTTTATTTTTTATGGCAAGGAGCCCACACTCTTTCGTCAAAAAACCATGACCTAAGCAAACTTATTGCTTCTCACCCAGAAGTTTTAAATAATTTTGATGATCCTCACTGGGGCACAACGACTGCGGGTGCTTATTATTTTTGGGGCAAACCGATTTATGGTTATTACAAAGGAACAGATTACTGGGTTCATTTAAAGAATGTTCAGCTTTTGGCTGATGCGGGTGTCGATTTTCTTTACTTAGATACTACTAATGCGTTTCATTATCCAGAAGAAAGTGAGGCATTAATGTTGGCAATTGATACTGTGTTAAAACAAGGTAGACCAGCACCTAAGTTGGTCTATTACACCAATACAAAATCTGCTGGAACCATGCAGACCATATATAATGAGTTTTATAAACCTGGTTCGCCTTACTATTATCCTAACACCTGGTTTTATCTTAATGGTAAGCCGCTTATCATTGGTAATAAAGTTGCGGCTAAAGAAACAGACTATATCAAATTTTTTACTTTTAGAGCCAACCAATGGCCTAATGAAGCAGCAAAGACCAATGGATGGCCCTGGATAGAGTTTGAGAGACCGCAAAAAGTTTACCGTAATGAGTTCGGAAAAAGAGAAGTAATTAATGTATCGGTTGCTCAGCATCCTAATTTAGCTGAGTCTATGGGAGGTTCCGCATTTTATAATGGCACAGGTAACTGGGGGAGAAGCTTTAGGAATGGTTCAGCAGGCGATTCCAAAATAGACATAAAGCATGGTTACAATGTGCAAGAGCAATGGGACTACGCGATTTCTCAGAATGTGCCTTATGTGCTGATTACCGGCTGGAACGAATGGATTGTTGGACGATGGAGTTATCTGGATGAATCTATTGTTGGAGGGTGGCAATTTGAACGCGAGCCTAAAGCAGAACGTTCTCTGTTTGTTGATCAGGCAAGCCCTGAATACAGTCGGGATATAGAACCTACCAGAACTCACGGACTGAATGATTCCTATTATATGCAGCTAGTAGCTAACGTTCGGAAATACAAAGGGCTGCCAGCCAATCAACCGCTAGCAAAGCAAATAAGTATTACTAACATGTCAGATTGGGACAAAGTATCAACTTATTATTGGGATTATCAGGGAGATACTCAGTCTCGAAATCATCCTGCAGCGATCCCAAACGTCAACTATTCAAACTCGACTGGCAGAAATGATTTTGTTGAAGCAAAAGTGTCCAGTGATAAAGACAAGCTGTATTTCTATGCTAAAACAACAGAAAAAATCACCCGCAATTCTGGTGATAACTGGATGAATCTTTATATTAATTTAGATAGAGATCATTCTACTGGCTGGCAAGGTTTTGATTATCGAATTATTGGCGGCACAAAACTGCAAAAATACCAAAATAATTCATGGCAAGCATTATCTTCAGTATCTTATGAGCTTTTGAACAACCAAATTTATTATGTTATTTCTCGTCGTGAGCTGTCACATACATCGCTTCCAATTAATTTTGAATTCAAATGGTCTGACAATATGCAGAATTTTTCAGACCCTTTAGATTGGTATGTCAATGGAGATACGGCTCCAGGAGGCAGGTTTAGTTATGTTGCATTTGTAGAGCAAAAAGTAGGCAAGTAAAATTAGCCATCAAAGGGTTGAAGAACAGGCAAATAGTATTAACGATAGGCTGATATAAAAAAACAAATCGTCACTTAATATAAAATAATAATTTGAACACGGGTGTTATAAATGTGTTGGGTATGTGGAGAAGTATTGTGAAAGTTAAAAGTTTAGTAAAAATTATAATTAATAAAAAAGCTAGCGCTTTGTTATGGCTGTCACGATTAAAAAGTTTACCTGTCATGATCGTTGTTTGCTTAGGTATTGTATCGATATCAGGTTGTAGTGTTGATAATAATGCGTCTAAAAATGTCACTAAAGCGCGTATTACGGAAAGAGAAAGGCTTGAAAGAAACTTTGTTGATCCACCTAAGTCTATCCAGACAAGCGTTTATTGGTACTGGATATCAAATCATCTCTCAAAAGAAGGCGTTATTCGCGACCTCCATGCCATGAAAGCTGTCGGAATAAACCGCGCTTTTATCGGTAATATTGGTCTTGATGATCTCCCTTACGGAAAAGTAAAAATGTTGAGTGAGCAGTGGTGGGAGATTTTGCACGCTGCACTGAAAACAGCCACTGAGCTCAATATTGATATTGGTATATTCAACTCCCCAGGGTGGAGCCAATCAGGGGGGCCTTGGGTAAAACCTGAAAATACCATGCGCTATCTTATCTCTTCACAGACACGTGTTAAAGGACCGTTAAAACTCTCCCGTAAACTGAAAAAACCCCATGATATTTATCAAGATGTAAAAGTTATCGCTTATCCTGTGCCAGAAAATTATGGACGCGTATTGGATAACAATAACAGCATTATTACCGCTAATCCTGCAATTTCAGAACTCGCCACCTTGCTCGATGGTGATATCTCAACAGGTGTTAAATTTACCGGTGAAGGCAACTACACTTTCGATATTAAAGCCGAAAAAGAATTTACTGCGCGTAGTCTTTCCGTACGGTCACTCGAGATTATCATGAAGGCAAATGTGCTGTTTCAAGCTAAGAATAATAACGGCGAGTTTATCACAGTAAAAGCGTTTGAAATTGACCGCTCCAACGAGAGTATAGAAGTTGGCTTTGTACCGTATGCCCCAGTTGTACTTTCATTCCCTGCGGTTACTGCAAGCGATTTTCGCTTAGTTGTCGATTACAAAATACCTAAAGGTCCCTATATTGCCCCCGGTGTCAAACTATCTGGTCTTGCCGAGATAGTCATATCAGAAACACCACGCGTAGAGCGATATGCTGAAAAAACACTAGCTAAAATGCATGAAACACCGTTGCCATACTGGAAAGAATATCAGTGGCCAGAACAAGTAAGCGTTGAGGACAAAAGCCTTGTTATAGATCCAGCACGTGTGCTTGATATCTCAAAGTATATGTCAGACGATGGCACGCTTAGCTGGGATGTTCCCGAAGGTGAGTGGGTTATTCAGCGCTCTGGTATGACACCTACAGGCACCACAAATGGTCCTTCAGCACCTGAAGCAATGGGTTATGAAGTTGACAAGTTAAGTAAAACTCACGTAGAAATGCATTTCTACGGCCATATAGGGGAAGTGCTCAAGCGTATTCCTGCAAAAGACAGAAAAACGTTTAAAGTGGTGGTGCAAGACAGTTACGAGAAGGGAGGGCAAAATTTTACTGATGGTTTTTTAGCCGAGTTTGAAGAAGTTTATGGTTATGATCCGTTGCCATACCTACCTGTGTACCAAGGTATCGTCGTAAAAAGCGAGCAGGCTTCAGACAGGTTTTTGTGGGATATGCGTCGTTTGGTCGCCAATAAAGTCGCTTACGATTACGTGGCAGGCCTGCGTGAGGTCAGCCATAAACACGGGCTGACCACATGGCTTGAGAATTACGGCCATTGGGGGTTCCCTGGCGAATTTTTGATGTATGGCGGACAATCCGATGAAATAAGCGGTGAGTTCTGGAGTGAAGGCGAGTTGGGAAATATTGAAAACCGCGCCGCAACGTCAGCCGGGCATATTTATGGTAAAACTAAAATATCAGCTGAATCAAACACCGCAGGTTTGAAAGCTTTTTATCGGTATCCTGGCATTATTAAACAGCGTAGTGACCGTTTCTTCGCTGAAGGCATAAACAATACACTTTTGCATGTCATGATCACCCAACCCTATGAAGACAAATTTCCCGGTGTAAATGCCTGGTTTGGTACTGAGTTCAACCGTAAAAACACCTGGTTTTCACAAATTGATGTCTATATTCAGTATCTCAAACGCACCAATTACATGCTTCAGCAAGGGTTGAATGTTGCCGATATTGCGTATTTTATTGGCGAAGATACACCTAAAATGACCGGGGTGACTGATCCTGAAGCACCCATTGGTTATCAGTTTGATTATATGAATGCCGAGGTTATTGAAAAATACATGACGGTGGAAGATGGACTGATCACACTACCGCATGGCACACAGTACCGTATTATGGTGTTACCGAAACTAGAGACAATGCGCCCGGCATTGTTAGCCAAAATAAAACAACTAGTCAATGATGGTGCCGTTATTCTCGGACCGCCTCCAAGTCGCTCGCCCAGTTTGCAAAATCAGCCACAAGCCGATCAGCAGGTTCAAGCTATGGCTGCACAATTGTGGGGGGATGTTGATGGTATAACAGTGAAATCACGCAAAGTTGGCAAAGGCATGATCATCAATGGCATGGATATGACTGAAGCCTTTGCCTTGATCAACACAGTGCCTGATGTGAAATTACCTCAAGACAATAGCATCCATTATGGGCACCGCACGCTGGATGGTCAGGAAATATATTTTATTACCAACCAAACTGCAGAACCTCAACAGGTGACACCTGAGTTTAGAGTGACAGGCAAACAGCCTGAACTATGGCAAGCCACCACAGGCTATCGTCGTGATTTACCTGCTTACCTACAATCAGAACAAACCACGGACGTACCGTTGAAGCTAGCCCCTCTCGAAAGTGTCTTTGTTGTTTTCAGCAAGATTGCGGGACAAGCAAAGGTGACAGGCATAGATGCCAACTATCCAGAAGCCAAGCTAGTTAATGATTTCAAAACACCGTGGTCAGTCACCTTCGACCCCGCTCAACGTGGCCCTGACGAAGCGATAATATTCCCTTCGCTGATTGATTGGACTGCATCAGAGGACGGTCGCATTAAATACTATTCAGGTACTGCTTTTTATAGCAACACCTTCACGCTGGACAAGCTTCAGGAAGATGAGCAAGTTGTTATTGATTTGGGCAAATTCACCGCAATGGCAAAAGTTACGGTAAACGGCCAGTATGTCGGCGGTTTATGGACAGCGCCTACCCGCTTAGATATTTCTAAGTTTGTCAACAAAGGTGAAAACTCGCTCAAAATTGAAATCGTCAATACTTGGGTAAACCGCATCATTGGTGATATGCACCTGCCAGAGCAAGAGCGAAAAACCTGGATGCTGGTTAATCCTTATACGGAAGAAAGTCCTTTACAGTCTTCCGGATTGTTGGGACCAGTGAAAATATCAACGGTTAAATACTAACTCTCTATTACGGTGCTCCTCCTGAAGGCGCCCATATCAATCATATGAAGCGGCTATTAGTCTTGCCTGGCTATCTTTGCCGTTGTCTCCTCCTTGAGTGTGTTAGTTAAAGTGTAGATATTAGAGTAGAAGTTCAATTTTTAGCCATTAAGGCTTTGTGTCATTAATATTATAAAAAATAAGCAGGATTTAACGGTGAAAACATATCAATACCTAGCATTATCTATTATTTTGATCAGCTTGCAAGCATGTAATTACGAGCTAATTATAAAGTCACCTATTGCGCTGACAGTTGACGAAGGTATCGAAAATCCTTTAGGTTTTTACGATGCTACGCCGACCTTTTCTTGGCAACTGAATGATAAACGCCAAGGTGCTAAGCAAACGGCTTATCAGCTTGTTGTTGAAAATGTGCTAGGTGCTTCCAAAGAGCTACTCTGGGATAGTAAAAAGGTTGAATCAAACCAATCGGTTTACGTACCGTATCAAGGGCCAGAGCTTAAATCTCGTCAACGTGTTGATTGGAAGGTGCGTTACTGGGATCAAAATGGAAAAGTTTCTTCTTGGTCTGCATCAGCTAATTTAGAGTTGGGTTTGTTAAATAATATTGATTGGCATGCTAGTTGGATCTATGTGGCTAATCAAAGTGATATTAAAAAGAAAGAAGCTTGTACTGTTAATTGTTCGGCGGGCAATGTCAACCCTGCAGGCACGTTAAGTGCGGACACTGTGAATCCAGTGATGTATTTACGCAAAAGTTTTAATTTAACGCAAGTACCGAGCAGCGCTCGTCTCTATTTAACAGCTAAAGGTTTAGTGGATTTTAGGATTAATGGCCAGTTAGTTACTCCCAATGCTTTCTTACCTGGTTGGACTGATTATACTCAAAAAATTGAAACCTTAACTTATGATGTTAGCAAACTGTTGAGAGAAGGCGAAAACGTATTAGCAGCACGGATAAGTGATGGTTGGTATGCTGGTACTATTTCTAAACGATTTTATGGCAAAGTACCTGAGCTATTGGCACAGTTAGAGCTTATATCACCAACGGGTGAAATAATTCAAAGTATAGTAACAGATGCTAGTTGGGCACTGTCTACCGATGGTGCAATAACTATGGCTGATATTTGGCATGGTGAAGATTATGATGCGCGTAAAGAACTTACCGGTTGGGATAAATCAGGGTATGTTAGTGGTACGGAAAACGCCTCCGTATTTACCCCTGTTTCTGTGTCAGCAATTGATAACAATATTCGCTTAGCACCAAAGCGTTTTCAGAGCGTGAAAATTATTGAAACACTGACGCCTGTTACTTATCAAGTATTTAATGACGGTAAAGTGGTGTATGACTTAGGCCAGAATATGGTTGGGTGGATTAGCATTCAGCTACCAGCTTTAAAAGATCAGAATGTTAAAATACGCATGGCAGAAATGCTCAATGATGATGGTACACTTTATCGTGGTAATTATCGCGCCGCCCGTTCAGAAGCAAACTATATTCCAGCAAAAAATGGTATTGCCAAATATAGCCAAACCTTTTCATTTTTCGGTTTTCGTTATGTTGAAATCTCTGGTTTTGATGACAGCCATACGCCTGAATTAAATTGGGTTAAAGGACAAGTACTACACACTGATTTTAAACGTAGGGGGCATTTTGAGTCTTCTCATAAAAAGCTAAATAAATTGTATAACAATATTATTTGGGGACAACGGGGTAATTTCTTAGATATTCCAACAGACTGTCCACAACGGGATGAA
>JAESQY010000170.1 GCA_016764915.1 Aliivibrio sp.
CTTCAGACCTAATGATACACGTTGCTTCTCGCGGTCAAATTTCAGTACTTTAACTGGAATTTCATCGCCAACATTTACAATTTCACTTGGGTGCTTAACGCGCTTCCATGCCATATCAGTGATATGCAGTAAGCCGTCTACGCCACCTAAATCTACGAACGCACCGTAGTCAGTAAGGTTCTTAACGATACCTTTAACTTCCATGCCTTCTTGTAGAGAAGCAAGTAGCTCATCACGTTCAACACTGTTCTCAGATTCGATAACAGCACGACGAGAAACAACAACGTTGTTACGCTTCTGGTCTAATTTGATTACTTTGAACTCTAGCTCTTTACCTTCAAGGTGAAGAGTGTCACGTACTGGACGTACGTCAACTAGAGAACCCGGTAGGAATGCACGGATTCCGTTAAGTTCAACTGTGAAGCCGCCCTTAACCTTACCGTTGATAACACCCATAACCGTCTCAGCGTCTTCGTATGCTTTCTCAAGTTGGATCCACGCTTCATGGCGCTTCGCTTTTTCACGAGAAAGTTGAGTTTCACCGAAACCATCTTCGATAGCTTCTAGTGCAACGTCTACTACAGAACCAACTTCAACTTCAAGTTCGCCAGTAGCGCTCTTGAACTGCTCAGCAGGAATAGCTGATTCTGATTTAAGGCCAGCGTCAACAAGAACGAAACCGTTCTCAATTGCAACTACAGTACCTTTAACAATAGCACCAGGGCGTGTTTCGATTTCGTTCAGTGACTCTGCAAAGAGTTCAGCAAAAGATTCAGTCATTATTAATCTTCTAATAAATAAACGTCCATGGGTATCCTACCGCATGGGGTTGAAAAAAAAGTTAGTTATCATCCTTGCAACTAACACTCGCAACTTACCTATTGTTTTCCCGCTCTAAAGAGTAGGAGCAATGGCAAGCTTTGATTCTATATAAGAGAACGCTTTTTCGGTGACTTCTTCAATCGTCATCGACGTTGAATCAAGTACCAAAGCATCCTCTGCCGGACGTAATGGAGCAACCGTTCTGTTACGGTCACGATCATCGCGTTCCTGAATTTCGCCTAAAAGGCGGTCAAATTTAACATCTAAGCCTTTAGCTTGCAACTGCTTCATCCTTCGTTGAGCACGCTCTTGGGCGCTGGCATCAAGAAAGATTTTCACTTCCGCGCTTGGGAAAACCACGGTACCCATATCACGACCATCAGCAATCAAACCAGGAGCCATATTAAACGCTCTCTGTCTGCGAAGTAACGCTTCTCTTACTCTTGGGAGTGCAGCAATTTTGGAGGCTAGGTTACCCGTCTCTTCTTTACGAAGATCAGCAGAAACATCTTCACCTTCTAAAATAACTTTTACCAGATCACCTTCAGCTTTAAACTGTACATCTAGGTTGGCAGCTAAAGCGACAAGTACAGGTTCAGCATCAGATTCTGTATCGACACCATGGTGCAGAGCGGCCAAGGCCAAGACTCGATAAATCGCACCGGAATCTAACAAATGATAATTGAGTTTCTCAGCTAACAGCATACATAATGTACCTTTACCGGCGCCGCTAGGGCCATCAACAGTCACTACTGGTGTATTGCTAGACATTGACTTTCTCCAATTCATTTTAAAAGCAAACCGTTTTCAGTATTAAATACAGAGGTATTATTTTTTACATTCTGTTCTTGCGGCTGCATATTATACGCAATAAAATGAATTCTGATACTGATAAATCGTCTCTAATTTAATTAACCAGCTGAATTTCAACGAAGCTTATTGAATAAATTATAGGACAATTTATCTCCTACGCCACTTCGCTTATAGAAAGATATACTTAATGACATCACTCGTTTATCTACAAGGTTATTCAGATAAGGTTCAACAACAGGCTAAATCACTTATTGATGAGGATCGCTTAGGTGCTTGGTTGCTTAATAAATACCCGTCTCCACATACAGTCACAACTGAAAAGTCTTTGTATAGCTATGTGATGACACTCAAAAAACAATTTCTTAAGAAATCATCTCCACTGAGTAAAATCGCCTACGATGGGAAAATTGGTAAAGTGCACCAAGCACTAGGTTTGCATACTTATGTCAGTAGAGTACAAGGGGGGAAATTAAAATCGAAGAATGAATTACGAGTCGGAACTATTTTCAAAGCAGCACCCGAACCAATGTTAAAGATGATTGTAGTGCACGAACTAGCACACCTAAAAGAGAAGGAGCACAACAAAGCATTTTACAATCTTTGCTGTCATATGGAACCAAATTATCACCAACTGGAGCTGGATACTCGTCTATTTCTGACTTACCTTGATACCAATGAGAATCCATATTAACAGCCACCACAAAGTGGCTGTTAATCATTCAATTGATTACTGACTTAAACCTATCAATTTATCAAAATAGTCTGGAAACGTTTTTGATGTACATTTAGGGTCATTAATTGTAACCGGTGTATCACTTAATGCCACTAAAGAGAAACACATAGCAATACGATGATCATCATAGGTATCAATAGCGGCATGCTCTAGCTGTTTAGGCGGAGTTATCGTGATAAAATCTTCTCCTTCCTCAACGATGGCTCCCACTTTTCTTAGCTCAGTTGCCATAGCAAAAAGACGATCGGTCTCCTTTACTCGCCAGTTGTACACATTGCGTATTACCGTTGTACCCACAGCAAATAGTGCGGTTGTTGCTATAGTCATTGCAGCATCTGGAATGTGATTAAAATCCATATCAATAGCAGTGAGCTTACCAACACGGGAGATAATGAAGTCATCTCCCCACTCTATTTCAGCACCCATTTTTTCTAATGCATCTGCAAATTGCACATCGCCTTGAATGCTTTTTTTACCAATACCAGTTACTTTAATTTCACCCCCTCTAATCGCAGCAGCAGCAAGGAAGTAAGAAGCGGATGAGGCATCACCCTCGACTAAAAGCTCACCAGGAGATATATATTGCTGTTGCGGTTGAATAACAAACTCTTGATAATTGTTATTGGTTACTGTCACCCCAAATTGCGCCATGATATGCAGAGTAATATCGATATAAGGTTTAGAAACTAAGTCGCCCTTAATCACAATTTTAGTCTCTTGTTTTGCAAGCGGCGCTGACATAAGAAATGCAGTTAAAAACTGACTTGAGATCGAACCATCAATTTCTACAACACCGCCATTCAAACCTGTGCCTTTAATATGAAGTGGCGGAAAACCTTCACTTTCTAAATAGGTGATATCTGCACCAGCAGTCCGAAGAGCATCAACTAAATGACCGATTGGCCGCTCTTTCATTCGCGGTTCACCGGTTAATTCAAACTCCCCACAGCCCAAACATAATGCGGCAGCTAAAGGACGCATTGCTGTTCCTGCATTACCTAAAAAAAGAGTTTGCGCTTTTGAACAATCAAATGCTTTTCCTAAACCAACAACATCACAAACCGTTTTATCATCAGAGAGTGTATAGTTAACTCCTAATTGCTTTAGAGCCGTTAACATATGACGAATGTCATCACTGTCTAACAAATTAGTTAGACGGGTCGTTCCTTTTGCGAGTGCCGCTAAAAGCAAAGCTCGATTTGATACACTTTTTGAACCTGGTAGATTCACTACACCTTGGACTTTTGAGATGGGCTTTAACGTCAAGCTTTCCATGATTGCTGTACTCTTCCTATCAATAATGGTCTGTCATGACCATTTAAATATATAATTATCGTTATTCCAGAGTACCCTAAAACTGTCACGACATTCCAGCAATGATCTCGACTTATTTAATAGTTTTTATCAACTCTAACTCCATCATCAAAATAGAGTATCCTGACCTTATCACTCTTATCAAACCTCATATTTGAATCGACATCTTGAATAACATTAATTAACCGTCCATCATCAGTTTTAATTAACAGCTCTACCAACTTATATTCTCGTACGTTAACGTTACCTTGCTGCTGGTTTCTAACAACACCAGCACCAATAACGGTTCCTGCAACCGTCGCTACCTCTTTCCCGTGCCCTCCTCCAAATTGATTGCCAACTAACCCCCCTATAACCGCACCCAACAATGTGTGCCACCCATTCGCTTTTGACTGAGTCACCTCTTGTTGTGATATATATCTCACGGTATCAACTTGACCATAGACCACGTCATTAACAGGCTTAGCAACATTTCGATTGTAACCAGCCGAGACAAATAGTGGGAAAAGTAATATTATACATAACCATTTTCTCATCTCATTTTCCTTTTTCTCAAGGCCAGCCATGACATATTATTTGCCACAGCTTGATCCCTATTCATTCGAATTTCCTTCGCCCTCACAAGCGATGTCAGAACCCAACGGACTCCTTGCTCATGGTGGAGACCTACAGCCAAAACGACTGCTTAATGCTTATCAACATGGTATTTTTCCATGGTATAGCGATAATGACCCTATCATGTGGTGGAGCCCAACACCTCGGGCAATCATCAATCCAAAGACCTTTAAACCTACTAAAAGTTTAATCAAATTTCAGAAAAAATCACGTTATACCGTCACAATTAATCACACTCCTAACACAATTATCGAACTATGCGCTTCATCAAGAGACAGTGAGGAAACTTGGATTACCTCTGAAATGATCTCAGCTTATCAAGCTTTAGCCAATCAACAGGTTTGCCACTCCGTAGAAGTGTGGGACAACCAACAACTTATTGGTGGCTTGTATGGAATTCAAATTGGTACCCTCTTTTGCGGCGAATCCATGTTCTCTTTAAAGAGTAATGCTTCTAAAATTGCGTTATGGTATTTCTGCCATCATTTTGCAAAACAAGGAGGAGAGCTCATTGATTGCCAGATGATGAATCCGCACCTACTCACGCTTGGTGCGATTGAACAAACGAGAGATGAATTTATGCTGACTTTACACACTTTAAGAACAAAAAGTGTCAATGCCAAGTGCTACACCAAACAATTACTCACTGATCCATTTAGGCAAAATGTTAATGAATGATTCTCAGCCACGACAGACCTTGCAAGTGGGTTTAACACAAGCTCACCAATGCAATTATCTATCAAATCAACAAGAGCGCTTGGCGGTGGTCATGGATCATCAATGGCACTCTCAGTCGGGGTATGAAATATTGCTGACCTCCGGTTTTCGACGAAGTGGAGAGACGATTTACATACCAAAATGTGAACATTGCACTGCTTGTCAGTCTTTACGCGTCGATTGTCTTAACTTTTCACCTTCAAAAAGCCAAAAGCGACTGAGCAAACAGATCCAACACTTTACTTTCGTTTTGAAAAACACGTTGGATAGCAATTGGTTTGAGCTTTATGAAAACTATATATCTACGCGACACCGTTCAGGGTCAATGTACCCAGCGAATAAAGAACAATTTTTGACTTTCACTGACAATCAGTGGCTTACTCCGAAATACCTGCACATCTATGAACATAATAAGTTGATTGCCATTGCAATAACTGACGTTGTGGATAACGCTATGAGTGCGTTGTATACTTTTTTTGATACCACTAATCCACTCTCGATGGGAACCGCGGCAATCCTGCTGCAAATAAAAATCGCTCAACAATTAGACATAAGATGGCTATATCTTGGTTTTCAAATTGATGAATGTGCAGCAATGAGCTATAAAGTTCGCTATAAACCCAATCAAAAGCTAGTAAATGGTGAGTGGCTTGGTTAAAATGCAGCACAAACTTTACATATGTTAATTTTGAAGGCATTATCTGCCAGTCAAAAAATAAGCCTAAGCGCTTTCAAAGAGGATTCATGGCAAAAGAAGACGTAATTGAACTACAAGGTACAGTACTGGATACTCTACCAAACACTATGTTCCGTGTTGAACTAGAAAATGGACACGTAGTTACTGCCCACATCTCAGGTAAGATGCGTAAGAACTACATCCGTATCCTTACTGGTGATAAGGTAACGGTGGAGATGACTCCTTACGACCTATCTAAAGGCCGTATCGTCTTCCGTGCACGCTAATTTTCTGAACTAGATTCAGAATAAAAAAACCCAGCAGTTTGCTGGGTTTTTTATTCTCTATAGATTGTTAAACATTAATGCACAGCTTCAACTTGATTACTAAACTCAAACGTTAACTGCTCTTTTTTAAGTCCAACTTTCACAGTTCCGCCATTGGTTAACTCACCAAAAAGCAACTCATTGGCCATCGGTTTCTTCAAACAATCTTGAATGACTCGAGCCATAGGTCTTGCTCCCATTGCCTTATCATACCCTTTATTCGCTAACCACTCTTTCGCTTTAGCTGACACTTCCATAGAGACACCACGAGCGTCTAACTGTGCTTGGAGAGACACAATAAACTTATCCACCACTTGCGTAATAACTTCTTTATCAAGATGATTAAACCAGATGATATTGTCGAGACGATTTCTAAACTCAGGAGAGAAAGCCTGTTTTATTTCAGCCATCGCATCAAGGCTATGATCTTGCTGGATCAACCCAATTGACTTTCTTACCGTTTCAGCTACGCCTGCATTGGTCGTCATGACAAAAATAACGTTCCTAAAATCGGCTTTGCGGCCGTTATTATCAGTTAATGTGCCATTATCCATAACCTGTAATAACAAGTTAAAAACATCAGGATGAGCTTTTTCAAGTTCATCCAGTAACACCACCGAATGCGGATTTTTAATCACAGCATCAGTCAGTAGACCTCCCTGTTCATATCCAACATAACCAGGAGGTGCCCCGATGAGACGACTGACTGTATGCTTCTCACCATATTCAGACATATCAAACCGCAACAGCTCAACGCCCAATGCTTTAGCAAGCTGTACCGTTACTTCTGTTTTACCAACCCCTGTAGGTCCAGCAAATAAGAAAGAACCAACCGGTTTATTATCTTCACCAAGTCCAGCTCGACTCAGTTTGATGGCTTCACACAATACACTGATCGCCTGATCTTGACCAAATACCAGCATTTTTAGCTTATCATCAAGTTTCTTCAATATATCTCGATCAGAAGATGAGACCGATTTTTCAGGAATACGGGCCATTTTAGCAACCATCGCTTCAATATCAGCAACACTCACCGTCTTCTTACGACGACTTGCAGGTGTTAGTCGACAACGAGCACCGGCTTCGTCTATCACATCAATTGCTTTATCCGGCAAGTGACGCTCATTGATATATTTAGCAGACAGTTCTACTGCGGCACGAAGCGCTTTATTGGTATATCGAATCTCATGATGGGCTTCATATTTACTCTTTAACCCAATCAAAATTTTAGTGGTATCATCAATGGAAGGTTCAACTATATCAATCTTTTGGAATCGACGCGCCAAAGCGCGCTCTTTTTCAAAGATAGTGCTGTGCTCTTGGTAGGTCGTCGATCCAATACATCGTAACTTGCCACTACTTAGTAACGGTTTAATCAAGTTAGCGGCATCAACCTGTCCACCAGAAGCTGCTCCAGCTCCAATAATGGTGTGAATTTCGTCAATAAAGAGAACCGCGTCGTCCTCTTTTTCAAGCTGCTTAAGAATGGCCTTAAATCTTTTTTCGAAATCACCCCGATATTTCGTACCCGCAAGCAGGGAACCAATATCCAGAGAGTATATAATGCAATCTTTTATGACATCAGGAACTTGCTTTTGTACAATTCTCCAAGCCAGTCCTTCCGCAATAGCCGTTTTTCCTACACCAGCCTCACCAACCAACAGAGGGTTGTTCTTGCGGCGGCGACAAAGTACCTGAATAGTGCGCTCGACCTCTTGTTCTCGTCCGATAAGTGGGTCGATCTCTCCCTGACGAGCAAGTTGATTTAAATTAGAAGCAAAATTTTCAAGTTTATCTTCAGAGGAGACTTCTACCTTTACCTCATCATTACTTTCTGAGTCTGAAATACTCTCATCAGACTCCTCTTTTGCCGAACCGTGTGAAATGAAATTAACAATATCTAAACGGCTAACATCATTTTTTTTCAACAAATAAGCGGCATGGGACTCTTGTTCGCTGAAGATGGCGACCAATACATTTGCACCCGACACTTCATTTCGTCCTGAAGATTGCACGTGAAAAACAGCTCTTTGCAGTACTCGCTGAAAACTCAATGTAGGCTGTGTTTCTCGATTTTCATCTTCAATAGGCAGCAGTGGTGTGGTTTGGTCTATAAAGGCATCGAGCTCTTTGGCTAATATTTCGGTATCAGCTCTACATGCAAGCAGTGCTTCATTAGCTGCACTGTTTTCTAAAAGTGCGAGAAGTAAATGTTCAACCGTCATGAACTCATGACGTTTCTCTCTCGCACGTGCAAAGGCCCCATTTAGACTCAATTCAAGTTCTTTATTCAACATAGGCTATCCCCTTAATCCACAAAATTATAACGTTGAGGAACAAACCTAAGTTTGTTCCATTGTACATAGCAGTGGATGTTCATGCTCTCGTGCATACGCGTTTACTTGAGCTACCTTAGTCTCGGAAACTTCAGCAGTGAAAGTTCCGCATACTGCTTTACCTTCATAATGCACAGTCAACATTAACTCTGTTGCTTTTTCCAAGTTCATGGAGAAAAATTTATCTAAAATATCAATAACAAAATCCATCGGTGTATAGTCGTCATTATTAAGAATGACTTTATACATAGATGGGGGTTTAATAGCCGTTTCCTCTCGTTCTAATAAATCAGTATCGAAAGAACCCCAGTCGTATTTTTTGCTCATGGTGTGACAACTTCATATCGTTAATTAGAAGACAATTACCTTATCTATTTATACACTTTCCAGTCTCTTTTGAACAGCCTGTATAACGATAAAAAAACCTCTGTATACTCTTTAGCTTAGTTTCATATTTACTTGTATGAGTTGATTTGTTCACATTTATTTTTTTTATCTGACTTTTACAAAATATCGTTAAAATTAGTAAAAACTATCATCATCGATTTTGCCAAAAATTCGCATTAATAAACGTGTATAGCTTGATTTTAACAACAACCTGCACTAGAGCTTACTATTAACATTGTTAATCGCATTTGTGATACTTTGCGCGATTGTTAAAATTTATCACTATCAAGCCTTGACTGAGACTGCAATTTTACTAGAGTGTATAAGTCAAACGCGTTTTTCACATCAATAGGTTAGGAAAGCTATCGCTGTGAAATGATATGTATAGATACAAATATTTAATATGCAGAGGGATGTATAGCATGGCAACTGGTACAGTAAAATGGTTCAATAACGCAAAAGGTTTCGGGTTTATTTGTCCAGAAGGTGAAGACGGCGATATTTTTGCTCACTATTCAACCATACAGATGGAAGGCTACCGTACTTTAAAAGCAGGACAACCTGTAACGTATGAAATTCACGAAGGACCTAAAGGGTCTCATGCCAGCGAAATCAAACCTTTGGAAGTCGATGCTGCAAAATAAAGTGTTACTTATATTCAGCATACAAAAAAAGAGAGCAATAATTGCTCTCTTTTTTAATATTCAAAATTTATCTGAAACAGTTAAATATTTGAAATAATGCTATTTAAGGTTGCACTTGGTCGCATCGCGTTTGACGCAAGCTTAACATCTGGGAAGTAGTAACCGCCTATATTGCCAGGCTTACCTTGAGCTGCATTTAACTCTTCAATAATTGTCTGCTCATTATCTGCTAACGACTGAGCAATTGGTGTAAATTGCTGCTTCAACTGCTCATCTGAGCTTTGTGTAGCAAGTTCTTGTGCCCAATACAGTGCAATGTAAAAATGGCTACCACGGTTATCAAGCTGACCAACCTTACGAAGTGGCGACTTATTATTCTCAAGTAGCGTTCCTGTTGCTTTATCAAGCGTATCTGCAAGAACTTGTGCTTTACTGTTCGCTGTCAAACCGCTTAGATGTTCTAAAGATGCAGCAAGTGCTAAAAATTCACCTAATGAATCCCAACGTAAATGGCTCTCTTTTTCAAACTGTTGAACGTGCTTAGGTGCAGAACCACCAGCACCTGTTTCAAACATACCGCCACCGTTCATTAGTGGAACAATAGAGAGCATTTTCGCACTGGTTCCCAACTCTAAAATAGGGAAAAGATCGGTTAAATAATCACGTA
>JAESQY010000171.1 GCA_016764915.1 Aliivibrio sp.
ACCACTAGGGTAAGGGAACATAGAGAGACAGTAGAACTTCTCTTTGTTAGGGTCTTCGCTAACAATAAAGGTCTTATTGTCATCCCAATGTTTCTGAACTTTTTGTTCAATAGCCTGTGGATTATATTGTTCTTGCATCGATGATATCCGGTAATGTAATAAATCGAGATTTGTGAGATTTGTGAGATCGGTTAGATTACACAAGATTATATCCACATAGAATAACTAAAGGGACGATTCTCAACAATAGCGAGAAGGATTTAATTTATATTGAGAGTCGAATAGTGACAAAAAAAAGGGGATAGAGAGTATGTCAAAGCATAAAAAAAGCTACGAAGCGCTGTTTGAGCAGATGAAAAATTCGATTGAGAGAAGTCCCGAAGAGCTTAATCTATGGATTTCAACCTCTGAAAAGTACGCTGAAGCAGCTAAAGATATGACTAAAGATGAAATGTCATTAATTGTTAGCTATCTAAAACGTGATTTGAAAGAGTTTTCGCGAGATTATGAAGAGAGTAAAAAGAGCTTTCCATCGTCCCCACTTTATCAATTGACGGCTAACTCTATTTGGCAAGGCCTCTTGGATATTACCGATAAAACACGTATTGAGATGTTTGAGATGTTTGATGATCTTGAACATCAAGGTGTTTATCGAAGTGGTGAGGTGATTGGACTGGGTATTTTGGTATGTGAGAAGTGCGGTCACAAAGAGGAGTACAATCATGCCAGCACTATTCAAGTGTGTGTTAAATGTGGTGGTAAAGAGTTTAATCGATTGCCATTAAAGCCATAGATTGAAAATGAGACTCTGATTCTTATCCATGAATTATGCATGGAACTAGGGGAAGCCCCTTGTTCCATACTTACTTATACGTATTTTTTTGCCGCCAGAGCGCATAACTTAGCCCTATTAGGGTAATAAGATAGAGTGGCCAACTTCCCCACCGACGATAGGGAGTGGTTCCATCCGTTGGAACAACAGTGCTACGTAATACGGCTGTTTTAAATTGTGGCAAGATATCGACAATTTTTCCGCGGTAATCAGTGATTGCGGTGACACCATTATTGGTCGAGCGGATCAGCGGTTTACCCAATTCTAATGCTCGCATTCTTGCCATTTCCATATGCTGTAATGGCCCGATTGAATCACCAAACCAAGCATCATTAGAAAGGGTGAGTATATAGTCTGACTCATCGGTAGTATTTTGTCTTACCTGTTCACCATAGACAATTTCATAACACAGTGTGGCTACTAACTGAGCGCCATTGGCGTTCACATTAGGTTGAACATATTTCCCTCGTTTAAACGAAGACATCGGTAGATTAAAGAGCGGAGCAATAGGTCTAAGGATATTTTCGAAAGGGACAAATTCGCCAAACGGCAATAAGTGGTGTTTGGAGTAGCGACTCTTAGTTTGGTAGTTGTACTCACCGTCAGAGTTTACACCCAACGTGATAATGTTATTAAAGAACTGGCCATTAATGCTCTGCCCGACAATCCCAGTAATGATTGAGCTATTGTTTAATCGAGCGGCATTGTCTGCGTTATGAAGAAAACGTGTGATATCACCTTCAACCGCTGGAATGGCAGCTTCTGGCCAGATGATGATGTCTGCATCCCAATTTTTCCGGGTTAAGTCCATATATTTCATGATATTGGGCCAGCGATACTTTGGAACCCATTTTGTTGCTTGGTCGATGTTTCCTTGAATCAATGCCACCTCTTTAGATCTTTCGGGCACAGGCGTCACCCAGTTTACCCAGTGCAGAGAGACAGAGATAAGGGCAATAACCAATGGAATGACTAATAGCGTTAATTGCTTCTTAAGCAAGCTGTAAGCTAAGCTGCCACTGATGAGTACAGAGAGTAGAGTAATCGCTTCAACACCCAACACAGGGGCAAATGAGGCTAGGGGACTGTCTATTTGACTGTAGCCTAGCCATAACCAAGGAAAACCTGTAAATAACCAGCCTCGTAACCAATCTATGGTAATCCATAATAGTGGTGCTGCAATTAAGTATTTATGTCTGCTTTGCTGCGGAAAAAGTTTAGTCAGTAAAAGGGAAAATAGAGCGGGAAACGCAGAGAGATAACTGACCAGCAAAAACATTAACAGTAAGCTACCCGCTTTAGGGATGCCGCCAAAAGTATCGATACTGATGTGAATCCAACTGATCCCAGTACTAAACTGTCCAAATCCCCAAGAAAACCCAATGGTCATTACTGTTTTGAGAGATTGATTTTGCAATAGATAGAGTAAAATTGCAGGGGTAAGAAGCGCAATTGGCCATAATGAGTAAGGTGCAAAAGCCAGAGTGGTTAGAGCGCCAACAAAAACGGCCAATACAGGCCGTTTGAAACTATTCAGAGTGATCATTCATTTACGTCGTTTCAATAATAGTAGGGGTATTTTCTGGTACCGTGACTTGCAGCTGAACAATGCGACGATTATCGGCTGAAGTGACTTTGAAATTAAAACCACTTAACTCTATGGTTTCACCACTGTCAGGGAGGTGGCCAAAGCTGGTGAGCACCATACCGCCTACAGTATCTATCTCATCGTCACTGAAGTTGGTAGAAAACATATCATTAAAATTTTCAATGGTGGTCAATGCCTTAATTGAAAAAGTATGTTTACTTAATTTTCTAATTTCTTGCTCGTCATCGTCATCGTCATCGAATTCATCTTCAATTTAGCCAACAATTTCTTCAAGAATGTCTTCGATAGTGACTAAGCCTGAAACTCCACCAAACTCATCGACAACGATCGCCATGTGGTAACGCTCTTGACGAAACTCTTTAAGCAGCTTGTCGACACGTTTACTTTCAGGAACCACGACGGCAGGTCGCAATACTTTTTCTATATCAAAGGGTTCACAATTAGAACCTAGATAACGTATGAGATCTTTTGCCAGTAAAAGACCCTCTATATGGTCTTTATCTTCACTAATAACGGGGTAGCGTGAGTGAGACGCTTCAATGATAGTGGTGATCAGAGTATCGAGATCATCGGTTCTTTCAACCGTTACCATCTGAGAGCGCGGTAACATGATATCACGTACTCGCATTTCAGATATTTCAATCACGCCTTCAAGCATGTCTCTAGTATCGTGATCGATTAGGTCGTTCTCTTCTGAGTCTCTAAATACATCAACGAGTTCTTGACGATCTTTAGGATCTGATTGAAACAGCTGTGCAACACGTCCTAAAAAGGACTTCCGACTCGGACCATCAGAATTTTGTGACTTTTCTTCGTTCATTTTTTCTCTGTATATATGGGTAAACGTAATGGAAAATATCGAATTGCTTAAGAGTCTTTAGCTTACTCTTTCTCAGACAAGTATGGGTCCGGAAAATTCATTTTTAACATGATCTCTGTCTCCAAACTTTCCATCTCTTCTGCTTCATCATCTTCTATATGGTCATAACCTAGCAGATGAAGTGAACCATGTACAACCATATGAGCCCAATGTGCTGCTAAGCTTTTGTTTTGTTGTATCGCCTCTTGTTCTACAACTTGGCGACAGATGATGAGATCGCCCAGCAGATCGATTTCGATTCCAGGTGGTGCTTCAAATGGAAACGACAGCACATTAGTCGGTTTCTCTTTGCCTCGGTAATCAAAGTTGAGCTGTTGACTCTCTGATTGATCAACCACTCTAATGGTGACCTCTGCTTGAGACTGAAACAGTGATACTGCTGAGGTTAACCACAGTTGAAAGTCACTTTCAGATGGTAACCCTTCACTGTTTTGTGAGGCAATTTGTAGATCTAACTCAATGCTCATTATTGTTCTCTATTTGACAGTGCAATGGTGGCTTTATTCTCTTGCTCTTCGCGGCGTTTAAGCTCAATGGCTTTTTTATCTATTTGGTCTTGTCGTTCCCACTTTTCATAGGCATTAACAATACGCGCAACAACGGGGTGGCGAACCACATCGTCAGCGATGAAAAAGTTGAAACTGATCTAGTTAACATCAGATAACACTTCAACCGCATGGCGAAGTCCCGACTTTGTATGTTTTGGTAGATCGATCTGGGTGACATCACCGGTGATGATTGCACGTGAATTGAAACCAATACGAGTTAAAAACATCTTCATCTGTTCGACGGTGGTGTTTTGGCTCTCATCAAGAATGATAAAGGCATCGTTTAGTGTTCTACCGCGCATATAAGCCAGTGGAGCAACTTCAATAACCTTCCGTTCTATCAGTTTCTCAACACGCTCAAAACCAAGCATTTCAAACAGGGCATCGTACAAAGGACGTAAATAGGGATCAACTTTTTGGCTTAAATCACCAGGTAAAAACCCTAATTTTTCACCCGCTTCAACAGCAGGACGTGTTAACAGAATACGGCGTACTTCTTGGCGCTCTAGTGCGTCAACAGCAGCTGCTACAGCAAGGTAGGTTTTACCAGTGCCAGCAGGACCAATACCAAAGCTGATGTCATGGGTAACCATATTGGCGAGATATTGTGCCTGATTAGGGCTTCTTGGTTTGATCACCCCTTTTTTAGTCTTTATGGTGATCTCTTTGGCGTAGGTGAAGTTATTTTGATCGTTAGCTTGCTCTAAAATACCAGACCCTTTAATTGCCAGATGAATAGCATCAGGCTCTATATCTGGATATTGACCTTGAATTGGTGCGCTTTCAACGTATAACGTTTTTAGAATATCGCAAGCGGCAGAAACAGTATGGGGTTTACCTACCACACTGAACTTGTTATCACGGTGATTGATTTCAACGCCTAATCGTCTTTCTAACTGTTTAATGTTGTCATCAAATGGACCACATAAACTGGACAGTCGGCGGTTATCGGAAGGTTCTAAAGAAAGTTCTAATGTCGTTACTTTTATATCCAAGAGTGCCTCTCAAAGTGGCTTGTTACAAACAACAGCTAAAAAGTGGGTTGTTAATCTATCAGTAATACAGAGATATACTTTTTATAACAACCAACTATGACGTAATCAAGCGCTTTTTCAGCGAGAGAGGAGATGTGTGATATCGCTTACGGTGTGTAAGTAGCAACACCCAAGCTATCTTCTTTTCGAGTCTTACTCATTAACTCAGAAGGGGAGACCGCAATACGAAGATTCATATCCGCTTCAGTGCGTATCAATGTTCCACGTAGGGAGTTCGGCAGTGCTTCGGTAATTTTAACATCTACAAATTGACCAATAAGATCAGGGCTACCTTCAAAGTTAACGGTGCGACTATTTTCAGTCTTACCGCGTAACTCCATTAGGTTTTTGCGTGATGTGCCTTCAACCAGAATGCGCTGTTCAGTATCCAGCATTTGGCGAGAGTAGCGCATAGCTTGAGAGTTAACGACTTGCTGCAGTTCGTAAAGGCGCTCTTTTTTGGTCTCTTCACTTAAATCACATGGATAATCAGCTGCTGGTGTCCCAGGGCGAGGTGAGAAAATAAAGCTGTAGCTCATATCAAAATCGACGTCTTTAATCAGTTTCATAGTAGCGGCAAAATCTTGTTCTGTTTCACCTGGGAAAGCCACGATGAAATCAGAACTGATCTGGATACCTGGACGCGCTTTACGCAACTTACGAATAATAGACTTATACTCGAGTGCTGTGTGAGGGCGTTTCATCATGGTTAAAATTCGGTCTGAACCACTTTGAACAGGTAGATGTAAAAAGGTCACCAGCTCTGGGGTATCTTCATACACAGCGACGATGTCATCAGTAAACTCTATTGGGTGACTGGTGGTGAAACGAAGACGGTCGATGCCATCAATACTCGCGACCAAACGGAGTAGTTCAGCAAAAGTACACAGATCACCATCATGCGTATCTCCACGGTAAGCATTGACGTTTTGACCCAATAAATTCACTTCACGTACGCCTTGATCGGCCAGTTGGGCAATTTCATACAGTACATCATCAAGTGGACGACTGACCTCTTCACCACGTGTATAAGGAACGACGCAGTAAGTACAGTATTTTGAGCAGCCCTCCATAATGGAGACAAACGCAGAAGGGCCATCTGCTTTTGGTTCGGGTAAATTATCAAACTTTTCAATTTCAGGAAAAGAGATGTCCATAACCGGAGCATTTTCACTTTGAGATTGACGGATCATTTCAGGCAGACGATGTAAGGTCTGAGGACCAAAAATAACATCCACATAAGGGGCACGATGACGAATGTGTTTGCCTTCTTGAGTCGCAACACAACCGCCAACACCAATAATTAGATCCGGTTTGGCATCTTTTAATTTTTTCCAACGGC
>JAESQY010000172.1 GCA_016764915.1 Aliivibrio sp.
ATTTTAGGTATCAACGCACCGTTAATTACCATCGAAGTACACATCAGCGAAGGACTACCGGGCTTTACCATTGTTGGGCAGTTAAGACTCCTTGAGGATAGTTGTAATCCTCACTGTTCCCTCCTGTCATAGTTGGTATATAGGCTTGCGACTCTCAGTTAACTAGTGACTGTCCAAAGGCGAGTTTTGAAGACCATGCAGCCGATGACAACCACAAGGTCGTAAAATAAAGTAACGACAGCTCTAGTTATTCTGGTGAATCTGATGCGGCCTTAAGTCGGGCTTCCTGAGTGCGCACATCTCGTTCCAGGAATAAACAGTGGTTACGGTGAAGTCTAAACCCACTCTCGGGGATAAGAGAGCTCTACTTGCGTCTTACCTACGCTCACGCTGACTTTGTTGATTGATTGGTTTATTACAGTAATACGGCAGAGATTCGCTCTCGGTATTCAGTTTAAATACTGCGTGACTGATAACCGGTCATCAATACAGTTAGACACAGGGATTAGTTTTAACTAGTTGTTGTGGAATGTGTACAACGGCACTGATAAGTATTGGATTCTCAGAACATTGATGTTGTCGCTGCGCTCCCCAGTCTATGGTACTTCACCCTAGGCTTTATGGCTCCTATTGCCTAAATTCAGGAATTGGTTATGATTTGTACATGTGGTGGTACTACAAAAGAAACGAGACATCAAGTAAAAGGTCTTAAAAAAGCTCAGGAATGGTACGGTAAAATTACGTTATTAGACCTACCTATTACTGTTGAACAGCAAACCTGTATCAGCTGTGGGCGTTCTCAACGGAAGATATGGGATAGTGATGCACGTTTAATTGTCACTATTGGATAGACGTATAAAACAGTTTTAGCGTTCTCACGGTAGGCCTAAAATGTTATTTTAATCAACAAATAAGCCATTGTTCATTAGCTAGTGAGGTTTTATATCGCAAATTCAACATTCATGGGTGCAGAGCCCATCAGGGCAAATGCTTGCGTAGGTGATAATGGGCAGCCTAACTACATTCATTATGCTAAAGGATTTTCTGCTGCGTCTAATATGTTATTGGAAAAAGTCCTTTCGGAAGATCCTGATGCATACGTGGATGAGCTTATTTACCCTATCTGTTTCAATATGAGGCATTCAGTGGAATTGAGACTTAAAGGCGCTATCGAAGAACTGATCGAGCTAAGTAACTTTAGGGATAAGAATTTAAGCTTCGACACCTCTAAGTCACATGATATAGACAACATTTGGTCGTTCTTTAAGGTTAATGCCCCTGAGTTTGATGAGCGTTACCAAGAAGTAATCCTCTCGATGAATCAGACTATCTCTGATATAGCAGATGTGGACGCAACAGGGCAGACATTTAGGTATCCATTTGGTAAAGAAAGCCAAAAGCATTTAGTCGATATTGGTGGTGTTATAAGTTGCCGTGTTTTATGGATTAAGTTCAGAGAGCTTGAGCAGAACTTAGATAAGCTTCATAAGCTAAGTAAGTTTTTATTAAGAGAGTACGGCCTAGGGTCTTTCACCTCAAAGTTGTCTAGGGTTCAGTTGTTTAGTCTAGCTATGGACTTACCTAATTACAGAGAATGGAAAGAACCTGATTTTAAACAGACCAAATCACAGTTAAAAAATAAATATAATTTATCGTCAAATGATCTGACAAAAGCTGTTAATAAAATTAAGAATACCTATGAAATGGCACATTACATTTCTTTAGAAAAAGAATTACTGGGGCTAACCCAAGAACAATTATACGTATTCATTGAGCAATGGATTATCTGCGACTCAGGTAGTGCTGTGACATGGCGAAATAAAGCGTATGAAACCGTTTCAGATTCAATTAGTACTGAGTACCTTGCTGGCCTGAATGCAATATTCTATTTTTCTGGCGACTTAGAATTCTGTGAGTATTACTCTTCAACCTATGAGCTTGAATTAAGGATGGCAGCCTCAGTAATTGATAATGAAGTCGACGCTAAAATGAATTTCATGCATATTTTATGTAAACGTAACTTTATGGAAAATTTACTGAAGTCCCTTTACTTCCTACACTTTAACGAATTAGCAGATTCAATCGTTAGCAAATATAATCTAACAGACGGGTATGAATTTATTCCATACGCTAGAAGTAGAGAGCTGTTTGAGTTGCCGTCTTTTTCGGGGTATTAACATGGATCAACGGGACTGCATTCGTGTAGTAAATATCTATACCAGTCCCGTACGTACAGACCCCAGTTCCCAAGTAAGCCCCTACAACTAATGATACCCGATCACATCAATACCTATGGTAAATCTGTTGAATAGTCGTAGGCGTTCACATCCCTTTTACTGCTAAATGTCTAAATCACGTTTGGGGATAACTAGACAGATATTAGACACCAGTTGGTTATGGTCTTACTGCTGTAATACAGGCTCTACTTAAGAGCAAAACAATGTACCTCACCCAGTATACTATGATTGTTCCACCCTTAAATACTTCCCCCCATTGAACCGCGATTACAAACTAGAACCGATAAGGGTTCTATTACGTTTAGACCTACTACAACAGGCGCTCAGTACTTGATCGAACGTACTAGGTGAAGCCATAAAAATGACTATACAAACTAATTAATCTTTATAATCTTTGGTCTTATATTTAGGTATTTAATTGGGGTAGATATGAAACAGGAATATAACTCAGGACTGTACACTGTCAGGTATTCTAGCGTAAGCATTAGCGGTGTTGTTGCGGTCATTCTTAAGCGTCATTTCAGGAAGAGTAAGGCATGTGCTAAATCTAGTTCTAATCCATATGTTAAAGCGGGTGTGAGGTCAGATGTTACTTCTGGTTCTAGAGCTGGTGCTAGACGTGTCTTGGCAATGAGAATACCTGACGTATATTAGGTCTTACATTCGTTCTCGTGACTGTGTGCATTCGTTTCGTCTACGGGTATCCGTCTGGTATTCCGTTACGGGTATCCGTTATTAGGTAATGACTACCTAGTATGGGTACGATTGTCTGGACTGGATTAGATTTATTTGCAATGATCATTGGTTGCGGTAAATGCGGAATGTAACTATACAAACCCTAGTGTAAGATATTGTAAAACATGTATTTGTGCTTATTTTCACGCTTGGCTTAAGTGTCATTTATGACAGGTGATAGGTTGACACTAGAACATCCATGTTAATCCCAGTATGACCACACTAACCAACCTAAGATAACACTAATATTAAGCGACATCGTATGAAACAAACTACTAACTAACTCCCCTTAACCAAGTCCTCAGAACTATCCACAGCTTCAGCCATAGCTCTCATAGTCTCGTGCATGTCATAGGCATTCTTTAGCTGCTTACCACCTTCAGCAGTCCTCTGCTTACTAAAGAAGACACCAAAAGAACCACTTTTAACATACTCATGATACCGTCTGTAATAAGTATCCAGCGTATCAAACTCAGTGCCACTAAGCCTCCACCGCTTAAATATCCTCTCGTACTCTTCAGCAATTAATCGGGCAGACAGCAGTAACATCTTGCCACAGTGCTCCATTACCTTAAGCTTCTTATTACCATACCCGTCTGGCCAATGGGAACCAAAGAACCACTCAGCGAAGAAGATAGGCTCTCTTTTAGAATGTGCTATAAACTCCCATTTAAGACCGGTGTACTCGTAAGCTGCGAAGGTACCCATAAGCTTGCCTAATGCCTGTTCAGCA
>JAESQY010000173.1 GCA_016764915.1 Aliivibrio sp.
ATAGCATGACAGAACTCAATGACTTGAAAGTCACAGTATTAGGCATTAGCCCAGACCCTGTCCCTAAGTTGGCACGATTTGCCCAAAAGCAAGAACTGAACTTCTCTCTTCTCAGTGATGAAGACCATGCCATCGCCGATGCGTTCGGTGTCTGGGGTGAAAAGAAATTTACCCCTGAATATTTTCAATGACAACAAACCTTGATTGTTTTTTATGACAGAACTATCTTTGATATGTGGTAAACATATTGAGGATAGTTTGTGATAAGAACGAATGATGAGAAACAATCTGATATTTATGATGACTACCGGTTGCTTTCAATAGAGGTAGATACATTAGCAACACTCAAAGTTTCAGAGAGCATAAATGCTGACTCTGGAGAGGTGACTTATTCACCCTACCTTTCTCCTGCCAAACTTCAATCTCGCTCCAAGAAAACAGATATTATCATTGCGCCTGATGGGAGTGTTGTTTACCCACAATCTCTTTACCTAGTCTCTAAGTTACGTGGTGAGGGAGCCGTTAAGGACACCGACTCAATTGCAAAGGGGTTACTGGCTTATACTCGCTACTTAGATTCTACCCATTACCCTCGATTTGATGACGATGATAACGAGATACCAACTGAATATTTAACGTATAAGTCTCTAACGAAGTATGAAGAAGAAGGTGCGCCTTGGCGCTTTGCTGAACACCTTTTAGCAAACTGTCGTGCTAAACAAAATTCAACAGGTGATGAAGCATACTCTCTTTCCACTGCAAGAAGCTATATGGGGGCCGTTATGGGCTTCTACATATGGATGTACAGACATGGTTATCTCAAAAATGATGATGAACATGTATTAACGCATTTCACTACAGTTGAGATTTATGAAGGCATTAATCAACACGATATGCTTGTTCATACTAAATCCGGTTCAAAACGTGTTTATGAAATGTCAAACATCATGAAGATGTTTCCAAAGAATGCTAAAACGCCTGCTGATAAAAAATTAAAACCTATGACGTTCGAACATAAAGCGTTGTTCAACCAGCATATAGATACGTTGCCAAAGCCTATCTCCCTAATGCTAAGGTTGTGTGAGGAGTCAGGACTTAGGGTTGAAGAAGCCACTCACTTCCCCGCACACGATATCGGTAACAAGGATTATAGTGAACTAGACGTTGTACCACTTCAGATTACACACACCAAAGGCAGCAAGCGCCGTATTGTTGAAATCCCTATCGAGCTTTACGAAGAATTAGAGCAATACAAAGAGAGTAAACAACGACAAAAGAACCTTATCAGACGCAAAGAGCTGATTGACTCTAAAGAAAAGCTGGATCCCACTGATTACCTATTTGTATCTAATAAAGGGCGACCGTACACAGCAAATACTGTGGAAGTGCATTTTGGGGGGCTAAGAAGGCTCATCCAAGCGATAGAGCCTACTTGGTACTACCGAATTCACGATTTGCGTTCAACCTTTGCGACTCATTGGCTTTGGAGTGAATCTGAAAAGCGACATGTTGCCTATGACTTTCTGATGGATGAGTTAGCAAAGCTAATGGGCCATGCAAGCACCTCAATGACTGAAAAGTACATTAAGTTCATGAATAATTATGATGACCAGTTACGAGTAGCTAAGAGCAAAAATAATAAAATTAGCGGGGGCTGGTAGTATGGCAAAAAGCCCTCTCGCTAAAAACTCAAAGAAAGCCAAGCACGTTAGAAATAGCAAAAATGTACTTCCATTACACCTTATTATTCCTTACCAGAGCACTCTGCAAAAAGCAGTAACAGAGTTTGATGTCTCACATTTGTTGTATCTTGCTACGGATAAAAATAACGATAAAATTGAAACCCGCGCACCTTACTTGAGAAGCTTTTGTAAAAAAGCCAAACAGTACGTTGATAATGGTAAATCAGCAAAGTCAGTAACGTCTTGTTATGAAAACTTACGAGCTTTCATTACCTTTTGTGATGCTGTCAAAGTTAACCCATTTTCCGAAGCAGGCTATTTAAAATTCGCGGGGAATGATGGTGAGTTAAGACATCGCATTAAAATGTATAACCCATCAAAAAAACTATGGGAACGACAGCATAGGGATGAGATTGGTATCAAGGAGGCATCCGCTGGCTGTGGCCTTACAATGCTTCGTGTTGCTCACACATGGTGTGGATTACCTGCTGACTCATGGACAACCCAACATCGAGGCTTTTGCGGCGAACAAACGCCGTTCAAAGGCTATTCTGAGGCCGAGGAAAAACTCCTTGTCACTCGCCTGAGTGAGTTGTTTTTCACATTAGCCCCGCAGCTTATTGCTGCAAAAAATCAAAACTTAACACTACCTGATGAATTACCCATTTCTATTGATTTGGGTGGATACCAAGCAGTTATTTCAATTCAAACTTCTCTAAAAACCCAAACACATGGACGGAGTAAAAGCGGTACATCAGTAAAATCCAGTGCAGCTTTTAACATGGCGATGGGGTCAGCTTATCACCTGATGTGTTTTTTCACCTCATTAAACGATAAAAATATAAGAGCCATCGCTCATCCAATCACAATTCACACTGATGAGCGTGATAAAAGCTTACAGGTGGTCAAGGTATCTAGCCATAAAGCACGAGCAAACAAAGAGGTAGACGCCCTTCTAACCAATGATAGCTACGAGAAGTTTGATGTTGATAAGCGTGATGGCGTCAAGTTTATCAAAATCCTTAAAGAACTCTCCAAGCTGCATGGAAGTGGCGAAAAAGGCTCACCTTTATTGTTCACTTTAAACAATAAAGGTAAAGAAAGTGAGACCTTTCATTTGATTCAAATGAACAAGCACTTAACCACAGCGTTAAATCTGATTTCACCAACCCGAGCATCAACACTTCCTTGGTTCAAAGAGCTGTTTTATACCTACCGTAACCAACACGTTATCGAGATTAAGAAAAAGACTAATGAGCTTGGTAGAGTATTTGTGAGCAAAGTAATTCGCCCGTGCACTAAAACTGGTGCTGCACGGAACGCAACCAGTGCCGCCTACTGCATTTTATCTTGTTACACAGACTTATCACTAAAAGGCGTTCTACTGCCTCTTTCCTATTCGGAGAAAGATTCTTATGGCAACATCAATGTTTCGTTCAAATATAGAATTGGAGACAGTGGCAACTTCACCATCCCTGCTGCGGATAAAGCATTAATCCAAGATATAGAACAATTCGCCACAGAATTAGCGGATAAACAAAAATCTAAAAAACATGAACGATTGCTTCTCAAAAGAGGCCATGAAAACCAGCCCCCTAAAGACTGGGAGGGAATTAATCCTACCACATCCAATCAAATGTACACTTGGTCAATTGAACCAAATGCTTACTTTATTTCACTTCAATCGAGTCGCTGGAGAGAAATGACCAGTAACCAGGTGTATTCAGATAATGGTATAGGCGGTGTTCAAAGTATCTTGCAAAATATGCTTGAGACCATTGATAGGCATTATGCCAATGGCGACCCGATACTCAACAAAATCATCATATCACAAGCAATACAAGTCATTGAACAACTGGATGAAGGTACGAGCTTGGAACAAGCGAAAGAAATTGTTATCGCCAAACTTGGGGTTCCAATGCTGACACATGATGAATGGCAAAAGAAAAAAGAGGAAGAAAACGCCAAAACGAACCCAAATGGCATTAACTGTAACGGGCAACAAAGCATTACAGACGGCAAAAGCACTCAGCGTGAAACGAACAATACCATGGGCTTGAAACTGCCCTGTATTGAGTACGATATGTGCTACAAATGCCAATCAGCTAAGGCCGTTGATGACACTCAATCCATCTATAAGCTTATCTCTTTCATTGACGTGCTGAAAGAAGCATTAGACCAATACCCCAATGCAATAAACGAAGTGCATGAAAAAATAGCGGCTTTTGAGTTCACTCTAGATGGGGCGAGTAACGATGTGTATGAAGGTGCTATGGCGTTGTTTAATAAAAACGGCCGTCATCCTCGAGTATCAACTGACCACGCCATTTTGGCTTTGTATCGTTAATTAGGAGTCTGCCATGATAAAACTACCTAAGCATGATCTTGACCGACAAAATGCCATCATAGATGCGCAAAATAAGGTTGGCACTTACACCAACTACCTTCACGATGTCTTAAAGCCTGCGATTGAATCTGGTAATTGGGATGAGTTTGAGGCGCTAGACATTGGCTTTACCGTTACAGGGGAGTCACTGGGCAAAATTGGTGACAATAATGCGTGGCGAGAGCTTCAATCGTTCTTTGAACCCAGAGCTACCAGCACAAGCACAATAGACTTCTTGCTTGATGGAAAAGTGATTGAGCGCAATCTCAGAAATCAACTAAAAGCGCTTGCTTTGAAAATGATGTGGCTCTCGCCTAAAGACCATTCTTTTCCAATTATTAATGAAACTATCAAAGAGTTGAAAAAATGGGTCATGCCTCTTTTAAATGAAGGCCACAACAGTTTAGAGTTTCTGGATTTTGACCGATTAGAGACTTGGGTACTTACCGACTTCACGGATATAAATTTTGAAAGAGCGTCTACCTACACAGCACTCAATAAGTTATATACAGAAGCAAAAGGCCTACCCTTTGAGGTTGCCCTTACGAAGAAATTAAACGCGTTCGACTTTGGCTTATCCATTAAAGAGAACGAGCAACACACAGTTATCCCTCAGCGATTGTATTATTTGGGACTACAAAAATCAGAAGCGCTTATCAACGAGCTTTTCCCTATTCGTGACGAGCTAGGCAAACTATCAGAATACATTGCGAACTACTACGATAAGGCTTATCAAGGGTATGCCAAGTATCTGATTAGTGACGAGTCAAAATTTAAAAATGGTAATATTCAATGGTCTTTAGCTAAAACAAATAATGGGGGCAAAGAGAGAGAGATTGATTTTCAAAAAGCATTTCTCGCACTAGACCCACCAACAGAAGCTAAAATCATTGGGTTACTCAACAAGCACAAACCCAGACTAAAAATAAAGGATATCGAAAAGTTCTTCCCTTATAGAACATTAATGATAGGAAAGAGGAGAGTGACAGGTATTAGTGAGGCTCAATCACTTTTTAAGGAGCTTAACGGTGGCATTTTGTGGGGGCTAATGTCTCGAACAGGTATGCGTGCTGATGAGATATTTCACCTTCATACTGCAAATGGGTGCACACAAGAAACCATATCTAAACAAACTATCTATGTTATTCACGCCGACCTTTCAAAAACAACAAAAGGCTCTCAGTCGAGGCAAGATGAGTTTGTCACAACAGAGGTCGGCAAAAAAGCATACGAGATACTACAAGCTTTGCATGAGCCACTCAGAAAACGCGACCCTGACGGTCAAGCATTTTTTTATAAAGTAAAAGATGACTGTGGCGCTGTTAAGAAAAAAGAGCTCGGTAGACATTCTACCTCTTGGTTTAAAGGCGCAATGGGCAAGAAGATTACACTGACCAATGACGATTTGATTGATTTGACGATTTCCGATCCTAACCTTTCGTTTAATGTTGGTGATGATTATGAATTTTCAGGGCATCAACTTCGACGCTCGTTTGCTTACTACCTTATTGGTTATGAGCTTTGTGCTTTTCCACAACTAAAACAGCAGTTCAGCCATGTATCTATGGCGATGACAAGGCACTACGCTAAGAACGCAAGTAAATTCCAAAAATTCAGAAAGCAAAAACAAAACTTAGCCTACGCCCTTGATGAAGAAAGGATTGACCAAAAAGCACAAGCCTACCTAAACATCTACAACAAACTTGCGAATAAAGAGCGTGTCGCTGGCGGTAAAGGTAAAGAGTTCGCCAAAAACATGATGAAGGCTGAGAACAATATGTTTAAGGATAAAGAAGATGACGACATGCTTTCGCTAAGTTACTGGAAAAATCAGATTCGAGATCAAAATCGTCACATCCATGCCGTAGCACCTGGCATTTACTGCACCTCAACAGGTTGTAGACTACGCACACAGGTAAACCTTCTGGGATGTGTTGACTGCAAGAACGACTACATTGTCGATGCCGTCTTTGCCGAGGCAAAACGTAAAGAGGCTGAAATCAATATGCTTTGGGATATTGAGCATGATGAATTAACACCTCAAACAGCGACAGAGGCGTATATCAAAATCACAGCAGCCGAGCGTATTATGAATGACTTAGATTTCAGCTATAAGCCCGTAGAGATACCAAAAGAAGTAGAAGATCTGCTTGTTCCTTTCGGAGTGACTGCATAATGACACAAGCAACAAAAAACAGACTAATAAAAGCCCTAGAGCGATTATTAGAGGGTAAGCCAGATAATCGTGTGTTAAGAATAAAAGCCCGGAAAGGTAAGCTAAAAATCAACAATAGTACCGTTGAGAAAGAAGCTGGACTTTCTGTAGGTGCACTACGCCGGCATGAAGATGTTCAAAAAATGGTGGAGAATAAGTCACTTGAAGCTCGTGCAGCACATGACGGCTCAAGTACATCACCTATTGAAGTTTTACAAACAGAAGTTAAAAAACTTAAAAGCGAAAAAACTCAAGCCAATAAGAAGAAAAAGGAATACTTAGGCCTCTCAAGAAGCCATGAGAAAGCGCTAGCCAGACAAGCAGCCAGCCACATCAAAATGGTTCAAGAGTTAATGGGAATGCTGCATGAAAGTGAGCGAGAGAAGGCAATGGAGAAGGTAGTAAAAGCAAGGCCAAATAACCTTATCAAAGGAAAATTCAGATAAAGTTATCCTGTTTAGAGTAATCACTAGACAGGACTAGTTAACCCCCTATTATTGTAAACTCTAGCGTATTAATAATGCACCAAAATGGACATTATTAAATTTACGCTGCAATCGATATTTAAAGGATATGGAAATGACAATTGAAGTTGGACAGGTCGCACCTGACTTTACGCTCTTAGATCAGGGCAGTAACTCAGTAACTCTATCTGAACTTAAAGGTACAAAAGCACTTGTTTACTTTTACCCTCGTGCAAGCACCCCTGGATGTACAACACAAGCACAAGGTTTGCGTGATTCTAAAGCAGAATTGGATGCTCTTAATGTTGTCGTTCTTGGTGTTAGTCCAGATACTCCTAAGAAACTTACAAACTTCATCAATAAACAAGAATTGAACTTCACCCTACTAGCAGATGAAGACCATGCTGTATGTGAAAAGTACCATGTATGGCAATTGAAGAAGTTTATGGGTAAAGAGAATATGGGCGTAGTTCGTACAAGCTTCCTTATCGATGAAAAAGGTAATATTGAGCATGTATTCAACAAGTTCAAAACTAAAGATCATCATGAAGTAGTTTTAGATTACTTGAATAGCAAGTAGTCGCTTAAGTAGTGGAGGCAGAGGTCAATGATTGGCTATATTCGAGTTTCAGACTCACGAAAGGCTAATGGTGAATCACAGCGTGAAGCAATCAAATCATACGCATCAGAACACCACTTAGAGATTACAGAGTGGGTTGAAGAGCATGTGTCTGCCACCACTACAGAACTCAGTGAACGAAAGCTTTCAACGCTGATTGCATCAAGACAAAGCATTATAGTTTCTGACATCACAAGGTTGGGACGAAATAAAGTGATGCAACTGATTGGAACAATAGCAGAGATTGCAGGATATGGAGAGCTTCATCTTGCCTACAATAACAAAGTAATTAACCAATCAAATGTCGATGATGCTGAAGTCATATTTACTGTAGTTGGTCAATCTTATGCAAGTGCTGTAGAGGCACAAAAACGTTCAGAAAGAGCTAGAGCTGGCCATGCAAAGCGTAAAGCTCAAGGGTTAACATCGGGTCGAGTAAAAGGCCAAAAAGTTAAATCCAAGCTTGATGAACATACAGTCTATATATTGAACCTTCTCGACACCAAGGCCTCCAAAACTGAAATTTTAAGAAAATTAAACGAACGTGGTGTATCGATTTCTCGAAGCCGATTTTATTCTTGGTTAGAAGACCGTGGGCTTCATAATAAGAAGGCTGAATTCCAGACCGATTGTTCCAAGCATAAGGCTAACTAACTTCGAGCCCCCCGCTAATCACTAACTCATTTTTGTCGCCTATCCGACAATAGCTTGTTGCTTGAGCTATTATGATAGTGTCTAGTTGTTGCTTGAGCTATTATGATAGTGTCTAGTTATAGCTGAAGTTTTCGCATAATTTATGGTGTGGTTTTCTGGCTGTGAGGTTCTATGAATCAAGTTAATTTAC
>JAESQY010000174.1 GCA_016764915.1 Aliivibrio sp.
ATTGAATAACTCAGTGTATCGCCCTCAGCATCTTGCACCGAAGGCGTGATGCTCAGGCTAGTGTCTTCATCGACACTCACACTGAACGCAATTAAATAAGCTTGAAATTTTTCTATTAAACCTCCATATATAGCGTTAATAGTATGATTCGGGGATTGACCATGAGTTCAAATAAAATCAGTACCTCCAGCCAAATAAGGCTTGATAAATGGCTATGGGCAGCTCGTTTCTATAAAACACGTTCAATAGCAAGAAAAATGGTTGATGGTGGCAAAGTCCACTATAATGGCCAGCGCTCAAAACCCAGTAAAATGGTTGAGTTAAATGCGGTGATTAAACTTCGTCAGGGTAATGATGAAAAAACGGTTACTGTCATTAAAATATCCGACCAACGACGCGGAGCATCTGAAGCAGAATTACTCTATTCCGAAACAGATAAGAGTGTTGCACTTCGCCAAGAGAACCACTTAAAACGAAAACTACATGCCGTCAGTCCACGTCCTGAGAGACGTCCGGATAAAAAACAACGACGTGACATCATTAGATTTAAAAACATTAATAATTTAGTCGACAACGATTAAACCAAAGCTGGAGCAGCGAATGGCAAACAATACTTTGCATCGGTACCTATTTGAAGACCTTTCAGTTCGCGGTGAACTGGTTCAACTGGACGATACATATCAGCAGATTATCTCTAGTAAAGAGTACCCGATTGCAGTTCAAAATTTATTAGGCGAGCTATTAGTCGCGACGACTTTACTCACCGCAACATTAAAATTTGAAGGTTCAATTACTCTACAACTGCAAGGTGATGGACCCGTATCTTTGGTTGTAATCAATGGTGATAATAACCAGAAAGTGCGCGGTGTGGCCCGATTTAAAGGTAACATTGCTGATGATATCAGCTTACATGATGCCCTTGGTAAAGGTCACTTAGTGATCACGATTACGCCTGAAAAAGGTGAACGCTATCAAGGGGTGGTTGCTTTAGAAGGTGAAAACCTAGCACAGTGTTTAGAAGCATACTTCGAACGTTCTGAGCAGTTAAAAACTCGATTGTGGATTCGTCATGGTGTCGTTAACGGAAAAGCACACGCTGCAGGTATGTTGCTACAAGTAATGCCCGATGGTACCGGTTCTGAAAATGATTTTGAGCACTTAGAGCAGTTAACCGATACGGTGAAAGATGAAGAGTTGTTTACGTTAACAGCCAACGATCTTCTTTACCGTCTTTATAATCAAGAATCGGTGAAATTATTTGATCCTCAACAGGTCGAATTTTTCTGTGGATGCTCTAGAGATCGGAGCGGAGCCGCAATTATTACAATTAATCGTGAAGAAATTAATGACATCATTTCTCAAGAAGGCAAAGTATCCCTTCATTGCGACTATTGTGGAACAACTTACAACTTCGATAGCGCTGATGTTGCCAACTTATTCGAAAATGCACTCAAAGGCGACGAAAAACTGCATTAATCCTCCTAACTGGTTTATTTTCCAGTAACAATAAGTCAACGAAAAGTCAGCCACAGCGCTGGCTTTTTTGCCCTCTACGTTTCTAAATAAACACTTTTTCCTCTTATAAATACTCACTTAATTTTGTACAAGTAATAATCATCTACATCTAGCGCAAACGATTAACTTAAGGATAGAATATACATATGGACAAGAAAATGATTAAGACGTCAGATCTTAACAATATTTTCGGTTTATATTTACATTATTAATCTGAACGTTTTTCAGATTGCTAGCATGGTCGACAGTTAGTCTGACAATTTTACCCCTACAGGAGCACCTATGAGCGTTAATAACGGACATGACACAAAGGTTGCGCAAGGCATCGACCTATCTAAATATGGTCTTACTGGCGTGAAAGAAATACTTCATAACCCTTCGTATGAAGAGCTTTTCATTGAAGAGACTCGCACCGGACTTGAAGGTTATGAGAAAGGTACAGTCACAGAGTTAGGCGCGGTAGCCGTAGACACAGGTATTTTTACTGGTCGTTCACCAAAAGATAAATTCATTGTGAAAGACGATACCACTCGCGATACGCTTTGGTGGTCTGATCAAGGTAAAAATGATAACAAAGCCATTACACAGGAAGTGTGGGCAGATCTTAAATCTCTTGTAACCGAGCAGCTTTCTAGCAAACGTTTATTTGTTATCGATGCTTATTGTGGAGCAAACCCAGACTCACGTTTGTGTGTTCGTATTATCACTGAAGTGGCTTGGCAGGCTCACTTTGTTAAAAATATGTTTATTCGCCCTTCTGATGAAGAACTTGAAACCTTCGAACCAGATTTCGTAGTAATGAACGGCGCAAAAACCACCAACCCTAACTGGAAAGAGCAAGGTTTGAACTCTGAAAACTTTGTTGCATTTAACCTTACAGAGCGTATTCAAATCATTGGTGGTACTTGGTACGGCGGCGAAATGAAGAAAGGATTGTTCGCAGTAATGAACTACCTACTTCCTCAAAAAGACATTGCATCAATGCACTGTTCGGCCAACGTCGGTGAAAAAGGTGATACCTCTATCTTCTTCGGTCTTTCCGGTACCGGTAAAACCACACTTTCAACGGATCCAAAGCGACAATTAATTGGTGATGACGAACACGGCTGGGATGATGACGGTATCTTCAACTTTGAAGGGGGCTGTTACGCAAAAACCATTCGCCTTTCTAAAGAAGCAGAACCCGATATTCACAATGCTATCTGCCGTGACGCACTGCTTGAAAATGTAACCGTTCGTAATAATGCATCGATCGATTTTGATGATGGTTCAAAAACTGAAAACACTCGTGTTTCTTACCCAATCTACCACATTGAAAATATCGTTAAGCCCATTTCAAAAGCAGGTCACGCAACCAAGGTTATCTTCTTAACTGCAGATGCATTCGGTATTTTACCGCCGGTTTCTAAGTTAACGCCAGCACAAACTAAATACCACTTCCTGTCTGGTTTTACAGCCAAACTCGCAGGAACAGAGCGCGGTATTACCGAACCAACACCAACCTTCTCAGCTGCATTTGGTGCTGCATTCTTAATGCTTCACCCAACCAAATACGCAGAAGTGTTAGTAAAACGTATGGAAGCTGCGGGCGCTGAAGCTTACCTTGTGAATACAGGTTGGAATGGTACTGGTAAACGTATATCCATTAAAGATACCCGTGGCATTATTGATGCCATTTTAGATGGTTCAATTGA
>JAESQY010000175.1 GCA_016764915.1 Aliivibrio sp.
TGCACTTAAGTTCGGGTCAAAAAATTGTTCTTGAAGCTGGCGCAGAAGTCACCCTTAAAGCCGGTGGTAGCTTTGTGAAGGTTGACCCCTCTGGTGTTACCTTGTCAGGGCCAGGGGTCAAAATAAACTCCGGAGGCAGTCCGGGCAGTGGTTCTGGTTATGCGGGTGTTAAAGCCCAATTACCGCACCCCGTTGAACATGCAGAAATAGGCGTTACGAAAAAAACAAAAACCTCAAAAGTAGTGGTGACACCAACGCTGAAACATAGACTCATTTCAGATATAAAAAGAAATGCACCTTTAACCGAACTTTGCCAAAAGCAGACAGATGGATCGTGCCCGTTAACTCATTGTCCATGTGGGAATAACTAGCTATGCAAGTGTCAGACACATTGAACATTCAAAATAACCTCAATCTTGAGCTACACCACTACCTTGTCGCCACACACACATCGACAATGGCAAAAGATATATACACGCACACTAAAAGTCCGGATATTGCGCCGCTCTACATCAATACCGTATTAGCCGATCTCTTTAAATGCAGCCCTTATGTCGTTCGAGTATTTCCAAATGATAACCTTATCGAGCAATACCAGCATAAAGCAAAACTAACAAAAAATTGGTCAGGTATTATTGTCTCTGTCTCGTCTTCTACCTCATTTGAAGCCTTGCTTTCTCACCTTAGATGCCGATTAATGATCACTTTTGAAGGACAACGAAAAGGGATATTGCACTATTATAACCCCATCGTCGCCAACTACTTTTTTGATGGGCCAAATACCACAGATACTGATAATTGGTTAGGCCCAATTAAACAAGTGTGTTGGTATGGCTCTAACCACTCACCGAATCAATCACTCTGGTGCAAAATAGACAATAGCTCATTAACTGAGTCTGAGATCTCCACTTGGGTCATGACACCCTCACAGCAAGCATCACTAGAAATATTATACGACGATCAGATATTAGCCAATTTCCTCACATCAACGTCTCAAACGATAAACAATCGTGAAGAGTGGTATCAACATCGTCACTATTTTAGTCAAGCTGAACATTTAGGCTTCATCGATATCGACCATATATACGCCTATCTATCTCTTTGCAGGGAGCATGGTTCAATCGATAACACTGTATTTAACTCAAAGAAATTCACTCGTTTTAGCCCAGCTGAAAAAATACAATATTTAACCAGCATCCTTAAAAAGGATTCAGTATATGTCAGTTAAAAAACTTACCCCAGGCCCCGCATGTGATGGTAAAAAAATTTTTATCGAAGTGACAGGACTAGAGCATGGTCCTGAGCATACCGTTCAGTTTTACGATGAATCAAACATGGTTCAACAAGAATCGTTAGAAAAAAAACGCACCACAGAAGCTCTTGAAAATACCAGCGTGTACAGTTGGGATAGGGAAAAACAAAATACACCTCTCCATGCTTGGCTGGCAATCACTTCAGACTCAGGACAGATAAAACTCCCACTTTTTAAAAATATACAAGTCAAAGATCGTGTGGATAGCGAGCAAGACTACCTGTTACATGCAATAATGCCGTTAACTGTATTACCAACTTATAACACCTCACTGAGTGATAGAGATAAATTAGCCCCCGTTAGAAATGGATATATTTATATCTTTTATAATCACAAAGCATGGCGCGAAATTGAAATCCGCACACAAGATAACGGCAGCGTTAACTTGAAAGATGTCGACTTATGTCAATATCGCCAAGGCACGGATAAACCCTTCCTAAATGAAAAGCGCATTGCTGTTGGCTCCCCACTCAAAGAGATCTGGGTTCCAGCTAAAGACAACAATAGTGGCGCAAACGTTCATTTAGCCTATTCAGAAGTTCAATGGAGCAGTGCACGCCTCAATGCTCTTGAAAAAGATCCTAAGCAGTTAACCTCGCGCCTCATAGCGTTTCACCTTATCAACATCGATGGGAAAACTGATCTGCTTCGGGCTGAGAACTTACCTGAAATGAGAGCTCGCTCACCAGAGGTCGAACAAAACATCGCAGATCCGATTGCGCTCAATCGAGAGCTATCAGGCCAATATATCTCCACTTTGTATAAAAAGATAGAGTCAGAACAAGAGCAGCTGCAACAAGGTGGTAACTCAGCCTTACAGGTGTTTAAACAGCATAACGATCAACGCTTTGAATATGGGGTACGAGAGCACGCTTTACGAGTATTAACACAACAAAAAAAGGAGGATTTTGCTCAACTTACGTCAACGCCAGATTACCTGAGCGATGCAAAAATCAGAAAACTACGCGTGCTTACCTTAACCGACCCCATTTTTCTTCTTAGGCACCATACATCTTTAACTCTGCTCGCCAGTGGTTATCTGCAACAAGTTCAATTGAGCGCAGCAGAAAATAAACACTTCCACTGTGCCGAGTTAGTACAGCGTATTGTGATCCCTGAGGCATTGGGTGGCAAAGAAAATCAACTGCATAAATTTAAAGATGATATATACAATAATTTAGGTGGGACCTTCCATCGCACAATACGAACTATTGAACGACAGCTATTTCGTACAGATTTCAATCTATTGCAACAGTCGCTAGCAAGTGTGCTCAATGAGCCTGATTTAGCCATAGCACTGTTAGATCTAACGTCTATGTCTGGCGTTAATGGCGCGGCAGGACATGTCGTAATAGGCAGTGCTTTCTCCGCCTTATCATTAGACGGCGACAAACTCGATACCCTGTTACCTCTAGAAGAAAGAGAAAATCCGGCCTCTCTTCAAACATTAGTGAACATCTTAGATCCTAAAGCGGGTCACCCCTTGCATCCCTTACTGTTTGTTTCGCCAAACCAGATCACCTTAAACGGTGAGTATATACCACCAGAAGCAGACAACGATGGCTCTGGACTGGCAACGCCTTCTAATATTGCTCGCTGGGCGAATGAAAACTTATTGGCCGATGAGGCGCAGTTAGAGTCTGCTGATTTAGTTGCAATAATGGCATCAGCCAATAATAACGCAGGATCCTTTACTAACTACCGCCGAATTTCAGGAGTCGTCGACGGCATATTAAAAGGGTTTTTTACCGCGCTATTTACCATTAAATCCGTGATAGACAGTGGTGCGATGAGTCTTGATTTCAACGCCCTTTATATAAGCAGTTTAAGCACACTGAAAGCCATTAATAGTCAGAGCCTTGCTTCTATGACTTATGTCCCCGTAACAGGTGTACCGCTTAAAGGTTATGTTGTTGGGGTTCATGGTGCCGGACTTGTTTATGGCGTCACAGAGACACAGAAACAATATAAATATGGTACACGAGGCAGTAAGATCGCTTACGGAAGTTTTCATGATGAGGCAGGCAATTTAGTCGCCTCAACCAAAAAGAGTCACTTTGCAAAAGGCACGCCTCTTATTCGCACCGACATGCGGATGGTAATGATAGATGAAAACAGTGATCTAGCCATGAACAAAGTGGAAGCCCAGCGGGCACTCAATAACAGCAGTAAGTCCACTAAAAACGTAAGTCACCTATACGAAACATTACGTGTTCCTTACATCATTTCAGTGATCGAGATGATCAACCTGATTAACACGATAAATGGTTTAAAGTCAGAGAAAAATCGTATTAAACAAGGCTTCAACATCATTAGTGCTGGTATAGATTTAGGGGTCGCGTTAGTGCACGCCTCCAACATGATGAGCCACAACGCCTCAACACTGGCCAAGGCAAGTCAAAATACCTTTGTCTTCTCTCTAGAAACAGTAGCACGCTTTACCACTCCGGGAGGAAAATTTAGATTGATCTCCATGGTGAGCCGCTTAGAAATGGTAAGGTTTGCAGGGGGTATGCTCACTGCGGCCATTGCCGCGTGGGACGCCAGCCGCCTCTACAGCGCTCAAGACAAAGACGCCGCCATGGCCATGAGCATGGTAGCCCTTGGTACCGGCATCAGCAGCATTGCCAGCACTTTCATCAGCGCCTCAACTACGCTGCTCGGCCTTGGCCCCATCGCTTGGTTAGGGATCGCAATCGCCATCGGTGCCGGTGTATTGTACTACTACTTTAAAGACAGCCCGATGGAGACTTGGCTCAAAAATGGCCCCTTTGGCGAGTCGCCAGCCACTTCTGGCGATTACGAACTATTGCAAGATCCGCAAGTGGCTCTATCTCAATTTATTAATCTCATCATGTCATTGTCAGTGACTGTCTACCCAATAGAGCAGATAAAAATCGATGCCAATGCACTAGTAATGTTAAAGGGCAAAGACGTAACCCATGCCGTCATGTTGCGCAGTAATTTGTTGCAGTTAATCAACGACGACAGGGTCAATGTGCGGGTATTCGCGCGCCAATCCATAGCAAAAACAACCGAAAAAATTCGCCGCACAGGACGAAGTAAGTCAACCGACATCATCACCCCAGATCATAGCAACACCCCCATTATTGACAGCCTCACCACCGCGGAAGGCCGCCTCTTTTTTATGGCTTTTAATAAACCGGTTCCAAAAAACAGCTTCAGTAACAGTTGGTTTAAAACCCAGCCCAATATATATACTTACCAGCCGCATTTTATGGTACGTGCGCAAATAGAGATTGATGATCAAGCCTTTCCTACCCTGCCCATTAACGAGCTGGCCGCCTCAGACAACCCCAAAGCGTTACCTGTGTTCAGTGAGCACGATAAATATTGGGCCGATGAGTTAAACTATGGTTTATATTGATTGCCATAACAGAGGATTAGCCACTTATTTTATGCAACAGAGATAACACAGTGGCAATAAAATGACTATGCCACATAAGCGATAAAGGACATCAATGACAAATCAGCAGAAAGATAAAACAAACCGTGAGTCTAAGAAGTGCCATCCGAGCTATGGACCTTCAGCCTATAACAGCCAACACATAACGCCTCAGGATAGACCCGTCCCTCAAGGTTTGCTGCAAAGCCTGCGCACCAAAGGACAAATGTTCCATTTTAGGCGCTCGACACCAATCATCTCAACCGCCGCAGTGTCCCATAACACGCCAAGCCAGTGGGTACAAATCGATGACTATATCACCAATCAACATGGAGAGTCTGGTTGGGATGAGCAGAGATTAGAGCAAGACTCTTTTAGTAGCTGGACTCAGATTTATATGATCTTATCTGCAATAGGCAAGGTCTGTTGCCAGTTTATACTGCCGCTCGTTATAGTCGTTTTTTTAACCATGCCTTTATACGATGATAGAACCAATTTAATTCAAGCAATGGAAGCTTTAAGCACGGTGTTATTGTATGTCTTTTTGCCTTTGGCACTTTTATGGGGGCAGGCTGAACTAGTGGAGCGAGGTTATTTTACTCCTTGGTTCTTAAAGGCGAAAAAGCAGTTTAGCCTGAGCCGCCAAACGGGAATGGTGACCCTCTATAAAGGCAGTGGCAAACCGCGCTTTTCTCACCCTTTTATCGAGTTTGATTGTATTTTAGTCTCAGCCCCCAGCCCTCAAGGTTTGATGAACTACGCTCTCTATTTAGTTCATCGCTATAATGGCTATGCACAAGGCATTCCACTGCACAGCTTTATGCCAAGTAATCAATCCGTCTCTGAATACCAAGCTCTCTGGAATATGATCCAACGTTACATGGATACCAGTCAACCAATGCCCGATATTTTGATTTTAGAAGCGGCGCGTGAACGCGATCCTATCACTGCTCAATATGATGCAGAGGGCAAACGAAACCACCCCAACAATTACTGGCGCAGCATGACTGATGAAACGTTCACCGACATCATACAAACCATAAGACAAAAACAACAACAGACACCAGCAATGAATACCCCCATTGATATTTTTAAATAGCAATAAGATAGGGGGCTCCAATATTGATGAAAGTATATGGTTAGCGACGAAGGTAAGTTGCTCGCCTCTTATGTACACCGTCCGCATGACCGAGTGATTAATGCAGGGTATGATTCTGCTTATAAAAGGGAAGAATGACATTACCCGTGATGAAAACAACCATCCTCAACGTAAGGTGTTCGGTAATGAATAAAGGTCAGTGTGGCGTATTATTGTAAACAGGGTGACATCTATGGCACAGCCAGCCAACCAAACACAGTTCGATATTGAAGTCGCATCCATCGATATACCGCTTAAGGTTCTTGCTTTTGAGGGCGTCGAAATGATCGGCCACCCCTTTCACTTTTATGTCACTATTGTGTGCGATGAGCCCGAATTAGAGCTTGAAAATTGGCTGCAACTTCCTGCCACTCTTACCCTAAAAACGAACAACCCAAATAACGACAAAGAAGATACCAACCGTTACATCAATGGCATGGTTTACAGCATGGAGCAATTAACCCA